>JBHHTZ010000323.1:0-5177 GCA_046753605.1 Anaerolineae bacterium | reverse complement strand
ACTGTCACAGGAGGAGTACAGGTTTATGGCTTATCGAGTGGGGCTGATTGTAGGGCGTGAGTGGTCGTGGCCGCCGGCCTTCATCGAAGAGGTAAACTCGCGGGATGAGGACGTCGTTGCTGACTACGTGAAGATCGGCGGGACCCGCATGAACGAGTCCGCGGACTACGACGTCATCATCGACCGCATTTCACACGAGATTCCGGCCTATCGGTCGTTTCTCAAGAACGCTGTGCTGCAAGGGGTCACGGTGGTCAACAACCCCTTCATGTGGTCGGCCGATGACAAGTTCTTTGGCGCGTCCCTGGTAACACGGCTGGGCATCGCCAGTCCGAAGACGGTGCTCTTGCCGAACAAGAGCTACGTCGAGGGAGTGGTGCAGGAGAGTTTGCGCAATCTCGAGTACCCCCTGGATTGGCAGAGCATCGCCGGCTACGTGGGCATGCCGGCCATTCTCAAGGATGCCCACGGCGGCGGCTGGAAGGATGTCTATCGCATCGATTCGGTGGACGAACTGATCTGGCGCTACGACCAGACGGGACTCAAGACCATGATCTTGCAAGAGTTCATCGAGTGGGATCATTACGTGCGCTGCCTGTGCATCGATTTTGACAACATCATGCCCATCAAGTACGATCCGATGGAGAAGAAGTACCATGTCGAGCACGAACACCTCACGCCTGAGCTCGGGGAGCGGATTGTGTCCGATTGTTCCAGGCTCAACCGCGCTTTGGACTATCGAATGAACACGGTAGAGTTCGGCATTCGAGACGGGGTGCCCTACGCCATCGACTTCATGAACCCGGCGCCTGACATGGACGTGTATTCGCTGACCCCCTTCTACTTCGAGTGGGTGGTCAACGCCATGGCGGACATGGCTATCAAGCTGGCCAAGGATCCCCCCGAGGAATACCGCGAGTTTCGGTGGCAGGCGGCTTTTGGTTCGTGACTACACGATTTGATGGCATGAATTGAGAGTGTGGGCGTGAAACGTGAAACGTGAAACGTGAAACGTGATGCGGTTAAAGAAGGAGTTGTAACCAATGCCGAAATCCAAGCAGAAGCACGTGCGCATTGTGTGTCCCCATTGCGGCAAGCATGTCAGCCTGCAGCGACCCCGCACGCGGTTGGGATTTGTCAAGTCCGTGGCGTGTCCGAGCTGCCACATCCCCATCTCGCCGGCCCACATCAAGGCACAGACGGAGCCTCTCCCACAACCCCCGGAGGAAGCCGGCGAAGAGACCGAATCGGCGGAGGAGACTGCGCCGGCTGCGGAGGGTGAGGAACAGGCAGAACCGAATGAGAGCGACGAGTAAGCTCTGACCCCGTTTCTTTGATCGCCGAAGGTCTCCTGACCGAGGCGAGACAGGCTCGGTCGGGAGACCTTCGCCCAACGAGCGAGGACCTTCGTCCAACACAGGACCGGATTGGGAGTTGTAGTCGGAAGTTGTTGAAAGGATGCGGATATGTGGATATCGGTTGCGCGGTTGTGTGTAGTGGGGCGTGTACGGCGGGGTCTCTGGTCGCGATTATCTTCACGCCGGCTTGCCCTGATCGTCGCCGCGATCCTGGGGGCGGCAGTCGTCGTTGCGAGAGCGGATAGCACGCTCATCGACTTCGCCACGCAGGACCCGGACCTGCTGATCGCCGGTGTTGCGGCCAACGAGAGTCTCGGCGCAGACGTGGCCGTGGGTGATCTAGATGGGGACGGCGCCGAGGATCTCGTCGTTGGCGCGCCGTGGGCCCATCGGAGCGGAGCTGAGCAGTTTGCCGGCCGCGTGTACATCTTCTTCGGCGGCGAAGAGCGGCCGGCGATGTTGAGGGGCGACGAGGCCGATGTGACCATTGTCGGTGCGGAAGGGGGGGACGCGGTCGGAGGAGGCCTGGTTCTGTCCCTGGGTCTCCGCATCCTGGCTGTTGGTGATGTCAATGACGACACATTCGATGATCTTGTCATCGGGGCACCGGATGCACAGAGCGGCGGGGTGGTTTACGTTGTCTTCGGTCGAAACAGAGATGATTGGGCAGCCAGCCCCACAATTGACTTAGCCGATGCTGGTGATGTTGTTATCACATCTGCTGATGGTCTTGACGATCTGGGTAGTGCTGTTGCCGTTGGGGATATTGACGGTGATGGTATTGGTGATCTCATTGTGGGCGCGCGGCGAGCGGATGGATTGGGTAACAGCCGCAGGGATGCTGGCGAGGTCTACGTCTTCTTTGGCCGGGAATCCTGGCAACCCAACACACTTGTGGCCGAAGATGATGCAAACCTTCGGGTTGTAGGTGCTCGGCGTGACGACGAACTTGGCAGCGGTTTGGCTGTTGGTCAACTTGGCGGGTCCGCAGTCGCTGATCTGGTGATCGGTGCCCGCGGTGGAGATGGACCTGATGATAGCCGTGGCTCTGCAGGTGAACTCTACGTCCTGTTCGGCTCAGCGGTCCTGGCTGGAACGCTTGACATTGCAACGACCCCGGCCGATTGGGTGGTTTATGGCGCTGACGAGAGCGACATGATAGGGCGCTATGTCAGCGTTGGCGACGTGAGTGGCGATGGCCATCCAGACCTGGTTGTTGGCGTCCCTGACGGAGATGGCCCGGGCAATGGGCGGACGGATGCCGGCGAGGTTACAGTCTTGTTAGGGCCAAGAACGACTGGCACGGTCAATGATCTGGCCGATGGGGCTGACTTCATGTTGTATGGCCGGCAGGGCAATACGGCTCAGCAACCCGGTGGCCGGCTGGGGGACAGCATTGCTCTGGGCGATTTCAACGCCGATGGTGTGTGGGATGTGGTGGCGGGGTCGCGGATGGGCAACGGCTTCAATGGGGCGCGACCGGATGCGGGCGAGGCGTACGTCGTCTACGGCGGCAATCTGCCCGCATCGGTTGATCTCATCTCCGAGGATGCGGACATTGCCGTCTATGGGCGTGATAATGGGGATATGTTGGGGCGGGTGGCAGCCGGCAACCTGGATGGCATCGCGCCCGATGACCTGGCCCTCGGTGCGAGGGGGGCTGATGTGGCCGATGGAAGCACGCTCACGGACGCCGGCGAAATGTTCGTTGTGTATCGACAGGTGATCGAGCCAACACCCACCTTGACGACCCCGTCGCCGACGCCTACGATCACGCTGACGCCAACAACTACGGCGACGGCGACAGTGACACCAACGCCGGCAGCGCGAGACTATCTGCCGCTGATCTTGAGGAACCAATAGAGCATTGTTGTGAAAGGTACGGGGGATAGAGGTTTTGGGAGGATGGTTGGAATTGTGAGACGATTCGCTGTGACACTGTTAATAGTAGTTGTCCTATTGTTGCCTGTAGTCTGGCGCACGCTGGCGGCCGTGCTGATCGACCTGAGATTACCCGGTGCCGTCAACGTTGTGCTCTACGGCCAGGACTCGAACGACCATTTCGGGACGGACCTGGCGGCCGGCGACATCAACGGTGACGACATTGCCGATATTGCAGTCGGTGCGAATCTTTCTGCAGGTCCTAACAACGCACGAGAGGGGGCCGGAGAGGTAGATGTATATTACGGTCGATCGGTGACGGACTGGTCGGTGGAGGACGTGCAGCCCGATATCATCCTGTATGGTGCTGGCGAGGGCAATCTCCTCGGAGGCGACTCTGGGCTTGGGCAAGGGCCCGGCCACATTGCCATTGGTGATCTGGACAATGATGGCACGGGCGACCTAGTCGTCAGTGCGCCTGGATACGGGTACGGTAACTCAGTCGATCTCCGCCGTGGACGCGTTTGGATCATCTGGGGAGGGGACGATCTGCCTGGGGAAATCGACCTGGCAGCAACACCGCCCGAGCTCGAGGTTACTACCGTCACGAATGCGTCTCAGGATCGGCAGTCACGGGATTACCTGGGAGCGGCACTCGCCACCGGTGACTTTAACGGGGATGGCACCGACGATGTGGCCATGTCAGCTCCGTCGGCTGAAGACGGCCTCGGCGTCGTTTACGTGATGTTCGGTGGAAGTCACCTGCGAAATCGGGCTGTTGACCTATACGCCGCGCCCGAGAATGTGGCTATCTTTCGAGCCATTGGGGAACGGCCAGGGCAGATCACAGGTACAAAGCTCGGCAGCTATCTTGTCATTGGCGATCTGTCCGGTGATGGATTCGGCGACCTCGCAATCGGTGCCGAGTGGGATAGAGGTGCGTTGGGCACTGTGTACGTCTTGTTCGGCAGTGAGCACGTAGGTGATGGAATCACTTGGCGTCTTGCCGATACTCCGGCCAACTGGCGGGCGGAAGCTGAACAGGCTGCTGGGAAGTTGGGCAGCTCCTTGGATGTGGGGGACTTCAACGGTGACAGCCACACAGATTTGCTCATGGGCGCTCCCGGTGCGGATGGGCCAGCCGGCGGAGATGCGGGGCAGGCTATTGGCATTGTCGGGCCACTGGAAGGCAGCACGGTGCGAGACCTGGATGATGTCCCTGGGGATTTGATCATTTATGGCCCTCAGGGTCTCCCGGAATTCGCTTATTTGGGTGAATCGGTGACTATTGGCGATTTTGACCGCGATGGTGTTGGTGACGTATTCGTTGGTGCACGCAATGCCGACGAGCTGGCTCGAAATGGGGCGGGTATTGTTTACATGTTCTATGGAGGCCCGTCCCTAGTGGGTATTCGGGACTTACAGGAGATGCTCGGGGATATCACGCTGATAGGTGCCGCTGCTGATGACCGCACGGGCTATGTAACGTCTGGCGATGTTACCGGCGATGGCATAGACGACATGATTCTTAGTGCTAACTGGCGCGAGGGTCCGCACGGTGAAACGGATATGGGCGCGGTCTATATCCTCTTTGGCAGCGAGGTCCCGCCGACGCCCATGCCAACGCCGACCCCCACGCCGACGGCCACACCCACACCCACACCCACACCAACACCCACTGCGACGACTGTCCCGCCGCGTCGCCTTTATCTGCCGCTCATCTTGCGGAACTACATTGCTGCCCCCGGATGAGGTGCTGGATGATCAGATCGGCCATTGCTTTCTACAACGATCTCCTGGATGACCAGGTGGCAGCGTCCACTCAGGCGCACCTGGAGGCGGCCATGCTGAGCCGGCATCTCAATTTCGGTGGCCGGCCGCTATGCACTGTACTCCGCCCCAATTTCCTCACCACGGAGCAGTACGCCTACCTGGTGC
>JBHHTZ010000322.1:0-5183 GCA_046753605.1 Anaerolineae bacterium | reverse complement strand
CACCTTTCAGTTCACAAGATCAGCCAGGCTTATCTTGGCGCACCGGAATGACATGGAGGGGCGGTTCGCCGATGAATCTTGAACCTTCCGCATGTCCGACCGGTCCGCCGGCAAGCCAGACAGCCATCGGGCACGATTTGCTCAACTTGACATAGAATGACCAACAGTATCACTTCATGCCCGTGCGGTCGCCGGCTGAGAAGCAGCGCGCCATTACCGAATGGTTTTCTCAAGGTTCATCAATCATCAGCGGGGCTGAAGGATAGATGTGGTAAGCGAACCTCTCCTGCTGGCCCTCGATTTCGGCGGCACGAAACACTCCGCAGCCGTGGCCGTGGCCGGCCAGCATAACTGGCAGGCCCGCCGGCAAGCCTTCTCCCCACCCGATGCCGATGCCACATACGACTTCGAGACGATGATTTCGCTGGCTCGCTCTCTCCTCAGCGATGTGGAGGGCAAACCCGCCGCCGTCGGCGTGAGCTTTGGCGGCCCGGTAAACGCGGCCGAGGGCATCGTGCTACTGTCCCATCACGTGCCCGGTTGGGAGAACACCCCGCTCCGCGACCGCTTGGAGTCAGTTCTAGGTGTGCCGGTCAGCATCGACAACGACGCCAACGCCGGCGCGCTTGGGGAGTGGCGTTTTGGGGCCGGGCGGGACTGCCAAAGCCTCCTCTACATCACCGTCAGCACCGGCATCGGCGGGGGGTGGGTGCTAGACGGGCAGGTATATCACGGAGCCGACAGCGTGGCGGGTGAGATCGGCCACATCACCGTGGAACACGGCGGGCCGGCCTGCATCTGCGGCCGGCGCGGCTGCCTGGAGGCGGTGGCGGCCGGCCCGGCCATCGCCCGCCGCGCCCGGGAACTCCTGCACGCAGAGCCGCAGGCCGGCCTGTTCCTGCGCCAGTTGGTGGACGGAGACATCGCCGCTGTCACGGCGAAGCACGTGAGTCGAGCGGCCGAGGCCGGCGACGAGCTGGCCCGGCAGGTGCTCGACGGGGCGGCGCGGGCACTGGGGTTCGGGATCAGTTACGCCATCAGCCTCATGAATCCCGAACGGGTCGTCGTGGGCGGCGGCGTGGCCAAATCCGGCCCGCGCTACTTTGAGGTCGTGCGGGCGGCCGCGCGGGCGAACGTGCTGCCAGAGATGCGGGTGGACATCGTGCCGGCGGCCCTGGGCGACGATGCGCCGTTGTGGGGGGCTATTGCGCTGACCGGCGACTTGATCGGGACCTAGCCGGCTTCCACGTTTCCCGCACCGAGTTGGGAGTGGAAGGCAGTGACTGATGCTCCTGTACAGCTTGACGGGGTTGGGGTATACTTATCGCACCTGTCTAATACCAAAACGAGACTTCGCCCGTTATGTCATTCTGAGCGACCGGAGATTCTTCGTCGCTACGCTCCTCAGAATGACAAAGTCTTGTTGTAGTACTAAGAACAAGAGGTGATAAGATGGCTGAGACGAAAATGCCAGTGACACAGAGAGTTGAGAAAGTAGCCAGGATAATCCAGCTGTTCACGCAGGAGGAACTGGCACAACTGGTTGACCTGGTCCCACAACTCCAAGATGCCGGGCCAGTCAAGGAGGTGAAAGAGTCGGCCGCCGACTACTTCCGACGCGAGTTGCTGGTCAGGCGAGGGGGCGAACCACCGACACTGGACGAACCGTTTATCGGCGGGTTGACCTACGGCGAGTATCTGGCGCTGCCGGAGGAAGAGGAAGCGGCGTTCTGGGACGAGCTGTTCGCGGGAGAGGAGATGGGGATTGACGATTTCCAGGAGCACGATGCCAGACCCGACGCCCGTGTACCTGCTCGACAAGAACGTGGTGCGTAAGACCATCGCCGGGATGGTCAAAGTCCAGGTTGGCAGGGGGCTGACCCAAGAAGAGAATGATGCCCTCACCCTGTTGCAGGAGGTGCGAAAGGAAGCTCTACACCTGTTCATTGCTCCCGAGGCTTTCAACCTTCTTCAGCGTTTCACCGATCAAGCAGAAGTTGGCCTCTTTCTGGAGTTGGTTGAGGTCATGCAAGCAGGCCGGTACTTCAAGCGTTGGGCCAGACGACTGCGGGGATATGGCTTCACTCACGAGGATGCCAAGGTGCTGAGCCTGGGCACATTCGGCACTCGTGAGGCAAGGGATATTCTGGGAGTGAATGCGATTGTCACCCTTGACCAACCCTTTATCAACAACTATCAGACCCGACTTGACGAGCTGCAGGAGCGGCTAGAGGCGATGACTGTTAACCTGTCTCCACCTTTCTGCAATGCAGCGCTACCTGCCCTTGTGCAACTATCTCTTGCACTGGCGTTGCACAAGTGAGAAGTGACGCAGTCAAGCCAAAGTCACCAGCGCCTTGGATGTCAAAGGCAGAATGTTGGGACTTGACATCGAGATCATCAACCCCCACATCGAGCGCGGCCACATCCGGCACGCGCTGTTTGATCTTGACGGCACCATCTCCCTGATCCGGGAAGGCTGGCAGGGGGTGATGATCCCCATGATGGTCGAAATCCTTCTGCAGACGCCACGCCACGAAAGCGAGGAGGAACTCCACGCCATCGTGACCGACTACGTGGAGCGATTGACCGGCAAACAGACCATCTACCAGATGATTCAGCTTTGCGAGGAGGTGCGCGAGCGGGGCAGTCGGCCCCTGTCGGCCCAGGTGTACAAGCAAATGTACCACGAACGGTTGATGACGCGTATCGAGAGCCGCCTTCTTGCCCTCAAATCCGGCCAGGTGCGACCTGAGAAGATGATGGTGCCCGGCGCTCTGTCCATGCTCGAAGCCTTGCGCGCCCGAAATGTCACCTGCTACCTGGCCTCGGGCACAGACGAACTCTTTGTCCTGGACGAATCGGCTGCCCTGGGCATCGCATCCCATTTTGCCGGCATCTACGGCGCTCTGGACGATTACAAGAACTACTCAAAGAGAAAGGTCATCGAGCGCATCATCACGGACAATCACCTGACGGGGAGCGAATTCGCGTCTTTCGGCGACGGCTTTGTGGAAATCGAAGACACCAAAGCCGTGGGCGGCATCGCCGTGGGCGTCGCCTCCAACGAGGCCACCCGCCGGGGGGTCAACCAGTGGAAGCGCCGGCGTCTGATCCAGGCCGGCGCCGACCTCATCGTCCCCGATTTCCGCGAGCACGAGCGCCTGGTGACCTATCTCTTGGATGGAGAATAGCAATGCCGTATCCCATCTTTGATCGCAGCCGGCTGACCCTCAAACCCCTGGCTGAACGCCGGCACGACATGACCCTGGCCGATGTGCTGTCCCTGGCCGACGAGGTCCCGCCCTTCGACGACCCCAACCTGGGCGAGGTAGCCGCGCGCATCGTCCAGGCCCGCCAGGCCGACGCCCCGGTGATCCTGATGATGGGCGCCCACGTCATCAAACGCGGCCTGTCGCGCTTTATCATCGACCTGATGGAGCGACGCGTCATCACCCACGTGGCCATGAACGGCGCCGGCCCGATCCACGACTTCGAGCTAGCTTTGATCGGCGCCACGACGGAGAGCGTGGCCCGCTACATCCAGGAAGGAGAGTTCGGGCTGTGGGAGGAGACCGGGCGCATCAACGACGCCCTGGTGGCCGGCGCGCGAGACGGCCTTGGGCTGGGCGAAGCCGTCGGCCGGATGATCGAGGCGGAGGCGTTTCCCCACCGCGACGTGAGCATTCTGGCCGCCGGCTGCCGGTTGCAGGCGCCGGTCACAGTCCACGTCGGCATCGGTTACGACATCACCCACGAGCATCCCAACTGCGACGGCGCAGCCCTGGGCGAAACCTCGTACCGCGACTTCCTGATCCTGACCCACAGCGTTTCCCATCTCCAGGGCGGGGTGCTCCTGAACTTCGGTACGGCGGTGATGGGGCCAGAGGTATACCTCAAGGCCCTGTCGATGGCTCGCAACGTCGCCAACCAGGAGGGACGGCGCATCAACGAATTCACCACGGCCGTCTTCGACCTCCTGAACCTGGGTCCCGACTACCATCACGAAGCTCCCAAATCGGAGCCGCTCTACTACTACCGGCCTTACAAGACCATCCTGGTGCGCACCGTGCAGGACGGCGGCGAAAGCTTCTACATCCGGGGTGATCACCGCGAGACATTGTGCAACCTGCATCGCGAGATCGTGAAACTGGACCTGGCGCCGAAGAAGTACCATCCCGTGCGACGAGTTGACAGAGACTGAGCATCAACCCCTAATCCGTTCTTTGGCGGGTCTCGCAGGATCATGCGGGTAATTCAATTCATGATACTGTTGGTCATTCTGTGTCAAGTTCAGCATTGCATCTTGGCCTTCGCACCGGAATGACATGGAGTGATTCCAATCATCTGATTGCAATCCTCGGCACGCCTGTGCTACAATACCCGCCATCATCCCCACACCCCCCAATTGGAGGAAGCGAATGGCCTGGATTGAAGTAATCGACGAAGCAGAAGCTGAGGGCGACCTGGCAGAACAATACAGCAGATTCATCGAGCCGTGGGGCGGGGTAGATCACATCCTGACGATCCACAGTCTGCACCCCGCGTCGCTGGCCGCCCACGTGAACCTGTACAAGACCTTGATGTACGGCAAAGGGCCGCTCAGGCGTGTGCAGCGCGAGATGATCGCCGTCGTAGCCTCGGCTGCCAACCATTGCCACTACTGAATCACACACCACGGAGCGGGTCTCCGCAGGTTGACCAAAGATGATGCGCTGGTCCAGCAACTGGCTGAGGACTATCGGCAGGCCGACATCAGCGACAAGAATCGCGCCATGCTGGACTACGTCGTCAAGCTGACGCTGGAGCCGTGGAACATGGAACAGGACGATGTGGAACGCTTGCGGCAGGCCGGCTTCACCGACCGTGAAATCCTGGACATCAACCAGATCGCCGGCTACTACGCCTACGTCAACCGCCTGGCCGATGGGCTGGGCGTTGAGCTGGAGCCGTTCTGGAGCACAGTAACCAGTGATCAGTAATCAGTGATCAGTAATCAGTGGTCTGCTGCGAAAATAGTTGGCTAGTTGGCTAGATGGCTAGATGGCTGGGCACTCTGCAAGCCAACAAGCCATCTAGCATTTTCGTCATTCAGGGTGAACGCTGTTCATGACGACTGATTACTGATCACTGGTTACTGATCACTGGACAGAGGACGATGAGCATGAAAACAGTCACTTTGG
>JBHHTZ010000321.1:0-5193 GCA_046753605.1 Anaerolineae bacterium | reverse complement strand
TTTCGTGCCAGGAGTCGAGCAGCGGCGTCCACATCACCGTCCGTTCCGACCAGGGTGACGGTGTCGTTGGCTCGCAGAGACGTACTGCGGTCCGGCACGAGGATGTCTCCGCTGCGCTGGATCATCAGCACAATCACGTCTCCAGGCAGCGCCAGGTCTCGAAGCGGCCGGCCAACCAGGTCGCGATTCTGGAGTTTCACCTCGCGCACTTCCCGCGCCTCGTCCACACCGCTGGTCAGGGAGAAGGCGTCCGGGCTCAGGACCATGCTCTCCAAGATGAGCACTGTAGAGTAGGCCGGGTTCACCACCTTCACGCCGAGTTTGCGAAACCGCTCATTCTGCACGGGGTCTCGCACCCACGACACCAGGTTCTCAACGCCGTAGACCTGGCGCGCCATGCGGCAAATCCGCAGGTTGTCCTCATCGCTCTCTTCCATGGCCACGACTGCTTTGGCTCTGTCGATCCCCACTTCGCGGAGTGCGTTCGACAGCGAGTCGCACGGCCGGCAGACCGAGGGAATACCAAGAGCCAGCGCCTGGCGATGTTGGTCGTCATCCCCGCTGAGCAGAATGGCGTCCAGATCATGTTCGCGCAGCCGGCGCGCGAGCAGCGCGGCGCTCTTGCGTGAGCCGGCGACCAGAACACGATCCTGCTCGCGGACCAGGTCCGGCGCCAGGCGGTTGAAAAGGATGGGGGACACCGTGCAGGTGATAATGGCGACCAGGATAATCGCTGAGTTGACGGCATCGGAGATAGCGCCCAGTTGCAGTCCGATGGCAGCAGCAGCAATGATCAGCGACAGACGGGAGCTGAGGAGTGTGCCGGCTGCCAGCGTCTCGCGCCACGAGTATCGAACGCGGTAGATCAGCGCCGGCACGAGCTTCACCACATAGGCGATGCCGATGAGCAACGGCACGAGCAGCAGGGCGGAGCGCGATTGCAGCAAGGCCGGCAGGTCGAAGTCAACGCCGACCATGATGAAGAAGATGGGGATGAAAAAACCATAGCCTACAGCGTCTAGCTTCTCCCGCAGGACTGAACCCTCGCCCTCGGACAACAGAGACACGATGACGCCGGCCAGGAACGCCCCCAGAATGTTCTCAATGCCCAGGCTCTCAGCCAGGGCAATGAACACCAGCGCCAGCGCAAAGGATCCCCGCAGCTTGATCTGGGATGTCGCCGATGACAGCTCCTCGAAGATGTGCTGGGCCGGCACGTGCCGCTGCAGGCGAGCCGCCAGCCTGTAGACCACAACGAAGGCGACAAACAAGACCAGCACCAGCAGCACATCCAGCGTTGCTCCCTCACTCCGAAACAGCACGTACACGCTGATCAGCAGGATGCTGGCGAAATCCGCCACCAGCGACGAGACCAGGATAGCCTGGCCGAAGTGGTAGCCGGTGAGACCCCGTTCCTTGAGCACGGGCACAACCACCCCCAAGGAGGTGGTCGATAGAATCAGGGCCATGATCCAGGGGTCGTTGATCAACCCACGGTTCTGTAGGAAGAAGGCAGCAGCAGCGGAGCCGGTGAGTGTCAGCGTGAACAGCGTGGCCCCGATCACCATGGGATTGCTGGGCCAGCGGCGCAGCCGGGACGCGCCGGCTGTTCCCTCGCCACTGAACACGTCTGAAAAATCGATTTCCAGGCCGGACAGGAACATGAGGTAGGCAAAGCCCAGGATCGACAGAACTTCCAGCACGAAGTTCTCCTCGACCCGGTGCAGCCCGCTCTTGCCAACGATGATGCCGGCGATGATTTCCCCAACCACGATGGGCACGGCGATGGCCTTTATTCGTGAGAGGAGAAGAGGAACGAGGAAGGCCAGGCCGATCACGACCAGCAGTGGAACAAAGGAAATCTCTTCGTGCACAGCTCTATATTCCTGCCAGCAACACGCGGATTCTGGTCCCCCCGATCACTGACGGGGGACACTCCGCTGGACGGCACTCCGCTGCGCTGCGCGCCTTACTACAAACGACTACAAACGGTCCGTTACTCGCCGGCAATAGCTTCTAACTCGGCGATGTGTGCGTCGATCCACGGTAGGCCGGCAGCGTAGCCGGGGCCTTCCCGGAAATACCGCCGGTTCAGATCGATGTCGTCGTGGTGTTCGGGCGGCACTTCGCCTTCCGGGAAGATGGCTTCCGGCGGGCATACCGGAACGCAAGCGCCGCAATCGATGCATACGTCCGGATCGATGTAGAACAATGACCATCCCTGTTCCTCCGGGCCGGGCACAATACAATCCACCGGACACACATCCACGCAGTCGGCCTCGCGAGTACACAGTTCGGTGATAACGTACGTCATTCTATCCAGATCCTCCTCATCACTGATCACTAACCCCGTCGTTACCCTGAAAGATGTCCAGCCAGGCCTTCACCTCGTCTGGCGACAGCGGTTTGTCGCGTGGTATGTCGTCCTGCGCTGCTGCAGGTGGCGTGAGTTCGCCGGCAAACTCTTCGGCCGAGATCGTGCGAGCGCCGGCCTGTCGGGCTGCGGCCTGAATCTCGCGGTCGGAAGTTACCACCGCCAACTGCGCCGGCTGCCGGCGCGCCCGGATGAGCCGTATAAGCACGGCGTCCGCATCAGAGCCGAAGGGAGCGTACTGCACCGCGATGCCAGACTGCTGTGTGCGATGCCCGCCGTAAACGGCAACGTCGCCCGGATCGAAAACCACAGTAACCGGCGGGCTCTTGTGTCGCCACCGCCACCGCGCCAGCAATCGAATCAGCTCGATCTCGTCGTCAGGATCGGCCAGGGAGAGGTCCGGCAGCCGGGCAATGAGGTTGTGGCCATCGATCAGGTATTTCATGACTCAAGCCGGGACAGGTTCTCCTCAAACTCGCGCAGGACCTGTTTCATCTCCTCTTGTCGCACCGCAGTGGTCAGATCGCCCCGCGTGCGCTCCGTGACGCCGCGAACCATGTCATTGGTACGCCGCAGGTTGCCGGTAATGGCGCTGGGATAATCGATGGTGCTGAGGACCGCGTAGACATCCTGCATGGCATTCAAGATACGCTCGGCCTCCTGAATCTCCCCACGCCGGATGAGGTCCAGCGCGTGCCGGCGCATCTCGCCCACGGCTTCGCCCAGGCCGTTGAGCCAGGCTGCATCTTCCACCTGCAACTCCTCCGGCGTTGGCAAGGGATTGTCGTGCATGAGCGCCCGCGTGATGTGGGCTTCGGCCAGTTCCTTCAGCGCATCCCGGGCGTAGCCGGCAAACAGAATATCCGGGTGATCAGCCGCTGTCTCGCGTAGGTTGTCCGTAATCCGGCCAGCATCCGCCAGAATCTGCTCTGCCTGCTCCCAATCGCGGCGATGGGCTGCCCGAATCGCTCGCGAGGCGTGCTGGATCAACTGCCGGCTGAGCCGCAGCACCTCCTCCCGCGCTGTGTTCTTGGCTTCCAACCGCTCCAGGACCTGTTCGGCAATCGTATCCAGATTATCCATCAGTACACGGCCTTATAGTTGCCGCCGTCAACCTGAAGCGCGGCGCCGTTGATGAAGCCGGCCCGTTCCGACGCCAGAAATGCCACGGTGTCGCCGAGTTCCTCTGGGCGTCCCATCCGGCCGGCCGGAATGTTCCGGGTGATGCCGGCCGCAGCTTCCTCCACGCTGATGCCGTCTCGCTCGGATCGAGCTTGCAGCAATTGCTGTACGCGATCCGTCAAGGTCCAGCCGGGTAACACAGAGTTGACGGTGATGCCCTCGCCGGCCAGCTCGTTGGACAGGCTCTTGGTGAAGCCGATGACCGCCATGCGGACGGCGTTGGAGAGCATGAGGTTATCCAGCGGCATCTTGACCGAGATGGAAGTGATGGTGACGACGCGGCCCCAGCCGGCCTGGCGCATGTAGGGAACCGTCTTGTACGCCAGATGTACCGCGCTCATCAGCGTCAGATCAAACGCGGTGCGCCACTGTTCTTCGCGCAGGTCGAAGAAGTTACCGGGTGAGGGACCGCCGGCGTTGGTCACGGCAATCAGCGGCGGTCCCAGTTCAGCCACGGTACGCTCCACCCACCGGTCGATTTGGGCGCGATCCATGACGTCCACCGCTACCGCCAGCACGTCACTACCGGTGGCTTCACGGATCTCACTGGCTGTCGCGTGCAGCTCATCCTCGCCTCGGGCGCAGATAGACACCCTGGCGCCTTCGCGTGCCAGGCTCATGGCGGCCGCTTTGCCCAAGCCCTTGCTCGATGCAGCGACCATGGCAACCTTGTCCTGGAGTCCGAGATCCATGTTCTCTCCTTTCGACGGGGGGAGTTGGTCCAGTCATATTGCACAGGAATTCTACACCACGCGGTTGACGATGTCAATGGGCGTGGCCGGCGGGCAGGAGAATTGTATCGACAAGTATTGCCCTGGCCGGCGGCGAGAACCCGGTCGGGCGAATCGGGGTGGGGTGGGGTGTGGATTTGTGTGGGGGGCTGGGCCGGCGAGCCGGCTACTGTGAGACGCGCCGCAGCAGCGCATCCAGCAGGGGAATCTGAACGCGCGCAATGGCCCGCGGTGCAGGATACGGCGCGAATGCCTGCTCCCGATAGCCCGCGGCGACAAGGGCGATGTAGGCGTGGTACGTGTGCATTATGGGCGCGGCCGTCGGCTCCGCGGTTGCTGTCGGCGTCGCCGTGGGTGTGGCCGTTGGTGTTGCTGTGGGTGTGGGCGTGACTGTCCATGTCGGTGTCGGTGTGAAAGACGGTGTTGGAGATGGTTCATCCGTCGCGGTAGGTGATGGTGTTGCTGTGGGTGTGGTCATGGGTGTGCCTGTCGCCGTGGGTGTGGTCGTGGGTGTGCCTGTCGCTGTGGGTGTGAAAGATGGTGTTGGAGATGGTTCGTCCGTCGCGGTAGCCGATGGTGTGGCTGTCGGTGTAGAAGAGGCCGTTGGAGGCAGTGTGGCCGTCGCAGTAGCCGATGGCCGCGCCATCACGGTGGACGAGGCCGTCGGAAGTGGCGTGGTCGATACTGTGGCTGTGGGCGTCGCGGTCGGCGGCGGAGCCAGCGTAACGGTCGCCGTGGGCGTCGGTGCGGTCGTGCGTGTCGCCGTGGATGTGGCCGTGGGCGTCGGCGGTGGTACGCGGGTCCGCGTGGCAGTGGGCGTCGGTGCGGTCGTGCGTGTCGCCGTGGATGTGGCCGTGGGCGTCGGTGCGGTCGTGCGTGTCGCCGTGGATGTGGCCGTGGGCGTCG
>JBHHTZ010000320.1:0-5214 GCA_046753605.1 Anaerolineae bacterium | reverse complement strand
GCGTGCTACGGAATCGCTGAATGATCTTGCCGGCGTTGCAGCGTGGTCGGGCGCCCGTCCTGGAACAGCCGCGAGAGCTGTGAAGCGAATCGGGGATGGTCGCGCATGACCTCGCTGGTTGGTCCTTCCGCCACGACTTTTCCTTCTTCCAGAATCACCATCCGATTGGCGGCGGCGGCCACCAGTTCCACGTCGTGCGTCACCAGGAGCGCAGCCTGGCCGGCCGCCTGATGCTGGCGCAGAATCGAGGTCAGCGTGGCCTTCTGCCGATAGTCGAGACCTCGGGTCGGCTCGTCGAGCAGCAGCAGTTCCGGCTCTGCTGCCAGGAAGGCCGCAATCGCCACCCGCTGGCGCTCGCCTACGCTCAAGTCCCACGGGTACTGCTCCGCCAACGGCGTCAGTTGGAACGTTTCAAGCACGCCGCGACCGTCGGGCGGCAGGGCGTGGCTGCGTCGGGTGAAGGCGATCTCCTCCTCCACGCTGTCGGCGAACAGCATTGCGCCGGCGTTCTGCGGTACAAACCCCACCCTTGCCGCGAGATCAGAGGTGGACATCGCGCGCGTGTCCTGTCCCAGCAGTTCCACCTGGCCCTGTTTCGGCCGGATCAGCCCCATCACACAGCGCAGCAGCGTCGTCTTGCCGGCTCCATTTGCCCCCACAATCGCCACGACCTCACCCCGGCCAACCCACAGGTCCACGCCGCACAGCGCTGCCGCATCTGATCCATCGTACACACACCACAGATCGGACACGCGCAGGGCAGGGGCCGGCGGCCGAGATGTCCCCGACAGCCGCTGCACCCCTCCTGCCACGTCGCCGGCTGCCTCTTCGTCTCCACGGCTTTCCGCATCAACGTGGCATCTTGCCTCTTCAACGGTCAGTGGCAGTGGTTCCCAGCCCCTCGTTCTGGCCAGAGCAACCACCGGTGGCACCAGATCGGACCTGCGCATGACATCCCGTGGCCGGCCCACGACGGGCGGCCGGCCCGCGCCCGAGAAATAGATGACCTTGTCAACATACGGCAGAACGCGCTCCAGGCGGTGCTCGGCCAGGATCACAGTCAGCCCAAGCTGTCGATTTAGCTCTGTGACGGCCGTCAGCACGTCCTCTGCGCCGGCTGGGTCCAACTGCGACGTCGGCTCATCCAGCACGAGCACTTGAGGCTGCAGCGCGAGTACCGATGCGATCGCCACACGCTGCCGCTCTCCGCCCGACAGCGTGTCTACCCGCCGATACCGCAGGCCGTGCAAGTCCAGTTGATCCAAAACCCGCGTCAGCCGGCCCCTCATCTCCGCGCGCGGGTGGCCGGCATTCTCCATTGCGAACACGAGCTCGTCCTCCACGCGGTCGGTGACAAACTGAGCCTCCGGGTCCTGGAAGACGAAGCCGACGGTGTCGGCCATGCCGGCTGTTCCGCGCGTGACAGGATCGCGGCCGGCAACCCGCACCGTGCCCCGCATCGTGCCGCCCGCAAAGTGTGGCGCCAGCCCGTTCAGCAGCCGCAGGAAGGTGGACTTGCCGGCTCCCGATGGCCCCATGACGAGGACGAAATCGCCGGCCTCGACCGACAGAGACACGTCGCTCAAGGCCGGCGCATCGCTTTCTGGGTACCAATAACTGACATCTCGCAGCTCAATCACCGCGTGTTTTGGCACACGCCCAGAGGAGTGGAGCAGCGGCAGGGCGGAGCAGGACTCTTCCCTGTTGTACTCCCGCACCCCTGCACCCTGGCCCCCCTGCTCATCTGCTCCCATGCTCAGCCGGAGTGCCGGGGCGGTGATCAACAGCAAAACCAGGCCGATCAGCGGGTTGAAATCCGGCGGCATCAGCCGGGGATACGGGCTATACATCAGCGCCTCAGGCCGGATTATTGCCAGTCCGCCGACAGCGATCAGGGCAGCAGTCGCGGCCGAGATGACCACGGCGTCAAGCCGGCCAAGGCGCAGCGGTCGATAGCGGGTCCGTTTCCGCGTAGGGCCGGCGCGCCACCATGTCGCGACGAAGGCCAGAGCACCCGCGCCGGCAACGCTCCAGCCGGTTAGAGACTTCGCCGGCCAATAGCGTGTCACGAAGAAGCCGCTGATGACGGCCAGAACACCCAGCAGCGTGGCCAGCCGGCGCGCGACACTCGATGGGCCCTGGTCAGCCGGCTCCGGCGATGCGGCCCCGCGCGCTTCCATAGCTTCGGCCAGTCCGATTGCGCGTTCCAGCGCGCTGCCCAAGAGGGGGACTATCAACGGCAACAGGTCGCGCATCCCTCGGAATCGATGCCCGCGCAGTTGCTGAGCGCGGCGGATGTCTTGAAGAGCGGCCATCATCTGCGGCACAAACACGACGGCGATAGACAGGATCAGTCCGGCCTGACGCAAGAACCCGGGGGTGAATTGCAGCAAGCGGTAGTGATCGACTGTGCTGTTGAACGTCGCAAAAGCCACGAGCAGCGCTGTCAGCGCCAGCCCGCTGATGAGGCCATAGACAAGCGACTCGATCGTAATTGGGCCGCCGACCATAGGCCAGCCGGCCGGGAGCGTGAAGAGCACAGTGGCCCCCTGGTGAGCTACCAGCGCGTCGAAAATGGCTGTCACTCCCCACAACATCAATCCAAGCCGGATGATAACGCTCCAGGCGAGGGCGGCAGGCGACTGCCCGCGCCACGCCACGCGGACCGTCGCCGCCGTCAGCACAACAATGACCAGGTACAGCGGGTTCCGCGTGGACAGCGCCGTGACCAGGGCAGCCGTCAGCCAAACCAGCCAGGTGATGGGGTGCAACATCCGTGATATGTCGATTCCCTACGCCTTCAGCCGGCGCTGCGATAGGCCGGCCAGCGCCACAGCCAGGCCGGCAAGTGACAACAGGCCGGCCAGCCGCCATGTGGGACTGCCTCCCGTCGCGGGTAGTTCGGCTGGCGTCGTCGCACTGTCGGACATGATGGCCAGGGGGAACGCCTTGCCGGCCAGGGCCGGCACTGCCTGCACGGTGGCCAGGAAATTATCGTCCGGTACGGCCGCCTGCCACTGGAAGGCCCCGTTTTCTTTCTGCAAACTCAGCAGGGCATCCACAGGGCTCGCCGCATCGACCGCCCAATCAGACAGATCAGCGTTAACGGCATAGAGCGCTTGCAGCACGTTGGCTGTCGAATTGGCGTCCGTGTCGTCGCCATAATCGGACGGTTTCTGGTATGGCCAGCCGGCGTCGTCGTTCTGTACCTGCTTCAAATACGCGAGAGCGCGATCCACGACGTCAGGTCGGGCGTTGACCGCCGCCAGCGTTTGAATTGCGAGGGCGGTCGTATTGGTGTCGCCTTGCGTGGCCGGATCGCCGTTCCAGGCCCAGCTTCCATCTTCTCCTTGGGCGTCCACCAGCCAGTTGATGGCCTTCTTCTCCACTGGCCGGCCGATGCTCTCCAGCGCCATAATCGCCAGTGCCTGGCCGGGTACTGTGCCGTCTTCCCCGTCGAAGCGCCCTGTGGCGCTGTTGTAGCTAGCCTCCAGGGCTTTGGCCAGATCGACCCCGCCGAAGTCGGTGGGGTCCAGGCCGGCCGGCGCCAGGGCGAGAATCAGCTTTGCGGTGACGCCGGCCCCTTCGACCTGACTCACATGGGAGCGCAGGAAATCAATCGGCGAATTGCCCCCGACCTGCCAGTTCGTCAGGTCATTGCCGGCGGCTGTGATGGCCAGGGCAGCGTCGATAGTCGCCCCCACGCCGCTGGGCTGGCCGAATCCGCCGTCGGGAGCCTGTTGGCCCTTCAGCCAGTCCAGGGCCTCTGGAGCGCCAGCGCCAACTGTGCCGGCCAAACAGACGCTCAGGATCAGCACGACAAGTGCTACGCACTTCATTCGACGAACCATTCCGTGAAGCTCAGGACGACGTTTTGAGCATCGCATAGGTCACTCCTCCTTGTCTGAATTCTGCTGTTTCCGTGGATTTCGAGAAAACCCCGACCGTTCAGGTCGGATATGACGAAAAAACCCCTTGTCGATTCGACAAGGGGTGGATTATGGGCCTGCCGTCATCGCCCCACCCCCTTTCCTCGAAGGTGTTCGGAGCGCCGGCAAAGGCGGGTGTTCTGGCTCTCCTGGCTAATGGCTCGTAGCCGATAGCTGATAGTTGGTTACAACGAACTATCAGCCATCTGCTGTCTGCTATCAGCCAAGATTACAGTTGCGGGACAGCGCCGGACTTTCACCGGTCTTTCCCCCTTGTACCCTTGGCTTCCGGGCGTCAGGGTACCTTTGCCATTGCAAGTATTCAACTGAAGCCAGTATATCACACCGGGCCAGGGCAGTCAAGTCACTTGACAAAGCGGGCGAATTCGGCTATCCTGTAGGGCGCAACCAACCCTGCCCGGAGGAGGAACACGAACATCTTGACCCGAACACGCACTGCCCTCACAATCGGGATGATCGCTATCTGCCTGATCATCGTAGGCGGGCTGACCATGGTTCCGGAGTCCGCACTGGTACCGAGTCAGACTCGCACGCCCGAGGTCCATCCCGAGCCGGCCAAGCAAGTCCGCCAGATCATTGGCGAGAAGCTGCAACAGTGGGCGCCGGATGATCTTTCGTCATCAAAACCGATGCTCCAGGTCGCTCCGGATTCCGATTCGGCGACGGACGCCGGTGTATACTTGCCCTATTTGGAGCAACATGCGGTTCCCGTGCCGGCAGCCGAGACGGTAACGCCAAGCATCTCCCGGGAGCCACTGCTGCCGCCACCGGATGGCGTGGTCCGCGAAGCAAATGTCCCCATTCTGATGTACCACTACATCTCGGTGCCACCCCTGGGGGCTGACAAAATCCGCGTAGGTCTCTCGGTACCGCCGGCCAACTTCGAGGCCCACCTTCAGTACCTGAAAGACAATGGCTATCACAGCATCTCGCTGCACCAACTCTTGCTGAATCTCACTCGCGGGGAGCCGCTGCCCGAAAGGCCGATCATCCTGACCTTTGATGATGGTTATCGGGATAACTATGAGAACGCATTCCCCCTTCTCCAGAAGTATGGGTTCACTGCAACGTTCTTCTTGATCACGAACTTCATTGATGAGGGCCGGCCGGCCTACGTGACCTGGGAGCAGGTCAAGCAGTTGGCTCAGGCAGGCAACGAAATCGGCGCACACACCCGTGATCACCCGGACCTGCGAGGGAAGGACATCGACTTTCTGGTGTGGCAGATTCTCGGCTCCAAAGAGGCGATCCAGAACGGGGCCGG
>JBHHTZ010000319.1:0-5215 GCA_046753605.1 Anaerolineae bacterium | reverse complement strand
CCGATGGCCGGCGGCCTGGCGAATGAATTCGCGGCAACCCTTCGACAGGCCCCTCCCGAGCCTGTCGAGGGGCCTGTCGAAGGGTTGCCCTACTGCGGCTGTCGTCTCGATTTCTTGCGTGCATCTGGTTCCCTTCCATCTCTGGCCTGGATTTGGCAATCCAGGCCGAACAGGCTGAGTAGTACTAACCCCGATTCCTAGAGAGCGCGTTGTTTCCGGCTCATGGCCAGCGTGGCGTCGATCAGTTCGTACAGGCTCTCGGCATACTGAATATCGCCGAGTTTCTCAGCGAAGGCCAGGTGGACCGGGTCGTTGATCCCCAACGCTTCCTCCAGGTCAGGCGTCACTACTGTGTCCACTACCTTGCCGTTTCTGGCGAGGATCTCCACCACATCGGTCAGGTAGAACTCGCCCTGCTGGTTATCGTCGCGCAGTTGGTCCAGGGCCGGCAGCAACGCCTGGCAGTCGAAGCAGTAAGCGCCGACGTTGACTTCCTGAATGGCCAACTCCGCCGGCGAGGCGTCCTTGACCTCTACCACCCGCACCACCCGGCCGGTCCGGTCGCGGACGATACGCCCGAAATCCGGCGGGTTGTCCAACACGATGGTCAGGATGACGCCGCCGGCATTCAACTCATCACGCCGGCGGATGAGGCTGCGAATGGTGTCCTGGCTGAGCAAGGGCATATCGCCGTACAGGACCACCACGTTGCCATCGAAACCTTCCAATTCTTGCCGTGCCTGGGCCACCGCATGACCGGTTCCGCGCTGCTCCGCCTGGACAGCGAAGCGCACATCCCAGCCTTCGAGGGCCTCCATCACCAGGTCCCTCCGGTAGCCCACCACGACCACGACCTCCCCGATGCCGGCGGCCCGCGCCCGTTCGACGCTGTGCTGGATCATGGGCCGGCCCTCGACCGTGTGCAGCACCTTGGGCAGGTCCGACCTCATGCGAGTCCCTTTGCCCGCAGCCAGAATGACAGCTTTCGTCTCACGCATTGAAATCCCTCCTGGTGTATCTGTGTTGGGCGAAGGTCTCCTGACCGAGCCCCTCCTGACCGAGCCCGTTTCGCCTCGGTCAGGAGACCTTCGGCGATCACGAGATTCCTTCGGCGATCACGAGATTCCTTACGAATTCAGTACTTCGTGATACGCCTGTTCCAACTGCCCGACCACCTGATCCCACTCGTAACGACTCACCACGAGTTGGTGGCACTGATGGGCCACATACTCCCGCATTCCTGGGAAAGCCAAATACTGTAAAATGCGGGGCACTTTATCGGCCAGGTCGGCCACAAAAGATTTGGGACGCGGATCCAGCCGAATCAGGTTGGCCAGAGGCTCGACAACGGCTGCTACCTCGTCCAGAATTGGCATCAGCCCACCGCGATAGGGCCCGATAGGCAACACGCCGCTTGCCAACGCCTCCAACGAGACCAGGGGAAAAGCTTCCTTGACCAGCGACGGAATGACTACCAGATCGATAGCCGGCAACACCTGGGCCAGAGCCTCGTGGGGCAGGTAACCGGTGAGGATCACCCGTTTTGTCAGGTTGGCAACCCTGGACGCTGCCAGATAAGCAGCCGCGTCCACCTGTTCCCAATACAGTGTTACCGGCGCCATCCAGGGCTGCTCTTGGGAAGACATCCTTGCTTCCGCCAGAGCTCGGCCGGCAGCATCGAGATCACCTTGTTCCAAGGCCACCAGCATCTTCGACACAGACCCGTCCGCCACTCCCTCACCGATGAGAAGCAAATGAAGGCCCGGCACCCGAGCCACCATAGCCGGCAAAGCGGCTATGAGACAGTGTACACCCTTGTCCAGCGATAGCTTACCCACAAACGCCACCGTCGGTCCCCCGATGCCGGAATCCTGGGGCCGCACGCTGGCCATGTGAGCACCTCCCCCCGGAACCTCATGGTTGCCGACCACAGGCGAAGAACCATGGCCTGCCCTGGAATCCAGCTCGCTAGGCTGATACAGCATGAGTCACCTGCCCCCAGTGCCCAATGTACAGCGGGCGGAAGAGCCGGGTGTCTACGCCGACCGGCACATTGACAAGCCTTGAACGCACGCCTGGGCAGATCTTCAGCACGCGGTCCCGCACTTCCGAATTCAGGGCGATGATCCGATCGGCTCCCCGCAGGCCGGCTACGGCATACCAGCGGTAGCGCTCATCCTGATTCACGACGTACTCGATGGTGCTGCCGTGGACCGTCACCAGGTAGGGTATCCCCAGCCGGCGCTTCACCTGCAGGGCAACGTAGGGCATCAGCACCACGTGGTTGGCATGGAGCACCTGCAGGCGGTGCCGGCGAACAATGCCTGTGACCCGGTCCACACAGTAGTCCAGGTAGTCGCGAATCTCGGCATCTGTGAGGTCGATGAACAGCCGGCCATTCGGCGTCTCGGAGCGTGGATAGGCAACCGGCATGATCCCGTTGCGCAACGCGTGAGCTGTGCAGGCCGGCTTGCGGCAGCGTCGAAACAGGCGCTGCACGGTCTGCTCGTCGTGCAAAAACGCTTCGTCGATCAACGGTTGTCGCTCCAGTTGAAAGTCCCGACAGACGATGCACACCCGGTGGCCACGCTCCAGCAACCGCTGCGCGACATGCAGGGTGTAGATACCGCTGCCGGAACTGAGTAAGCTGTATTGGTGTAGGATTCCAATGTTCATTTTTTGCCTCCTGTAACGTCTTGCGTCTTACGTCTTGCGTCTTGCGTCTTGCGTTTCACCATGGTAATCGGACGCGCGAGCGTACAACATTCGATAGGCCGCTCGCAATTGATCGAGTGAATAATAGCGCCGGACTCGCTCCTGGCCGGCCCTGGACGCCTGCCGCCAGCGGCCCACATCGCGGCAAAGGGCCAGGATGGCTCGGGCGGTGGCCCCAGGGTCGCGGACGGGCGTCAATATCCCCGCCGGCCCCAGCGCCTGGTCCGACTGCGTGGCGCCCAGCACCAACTCCGGACACCCCCCCACGGCGGTGGCAACAACCGGCACGCCGGCTGCCATGGCCTCCAGCAAGACCAGGGGCTGTCCTTCGCTGAGGCTGGTCAACACCACCACATCCAGCCGGCGATACCACAGCACCGGGTCCGTCTCGCCGGTGAACGTCACCTGATCCCCCAGACCCAGGTTGGTCGCCAGTCCCCGGCAGCGGGCCGCGTAGGCCGGGTCGTGATCCAACGGCCCGACGATGTAGAACTCGGCTCCGGGCAGCGCGTCGGCCACCAACTGGCAGGCTGTCAGAAAGGTGGCAACATCCTTGATAGACACCACGCGGCCGACGAACCCTATGCGGTAAACGCCATCGCTGGCCGGCCGGCGGGACTCCTTCGGGGCCAGCGCCGGCCAGTCCACGCCATTGTGGATGACGTGGCACCGCGATGGCGAAGCGCCCAGCGCGAACTGAAGCCGGGCGTTGGCCTGACACACGGTGGTGATAATATCCGCCTGCGCATAAGCCTGGCGAGCCGCGTCCTGGAGAGCTACCCGCCAGTGGTCTCTCAGGGCCTGGAGGCCAATTCCGTCCTGCCCAATCGGCGCTATTTGGAAGCCGCACTCCAGTTCGTACGCCCCGGCCTGCACTTCGCGCCAGTAGATGCCGTGCTCGGTGAGGATGAGCGGTCGCCCCAGGGCTTGCTTCACCTGACAGCCGAGCAGGCCGGCGAAGCCCGTGGACAGGGCGTGGTACAGCCGGGCGTCGGGCAGGGGAGCGGTTAGATTTCGGATTTCGGATTTCGGATTTCGGATTTCCCCGAGCCGCATCGTGTGTTCCCCGACGTCCAGGGGCCAATCGACGATCTCGACCAGATTGGGGGGCAGCGTGTATCGGGCGTGCCCTGGCTGGTTGTCGCCGGCGCTCAGGTGCACGATGGCGAAGGTCAGGTCGGGCAGGCCGGTTAGCAGGCTCTGCACCCAGGCCGCCACGCCCCCGGTGATGTATGGGTAGGTGCCTTCCAGGATCAAACAGACGTCGACCACAGGCCGCCGGCTGCCACCCTTTCCAGTCCACGATCTAACTCCGCTCATTGATCCTCCTCTGACGCAGACCGATACCTGACCAGCGTCAGCTTTGTGCCCGTCGGAGGGGAGGTGTCATAGGTAACCTCATCCATCAGCTCGTGGATGAGAAACACACCATATCCCCCCTCAGACGGTTCATCCAGGTTAGGTTCAGTGTAGTTAGCCAGATCAAATTTCTTCCCGAAGTCTCGGATAGTAAGACAAAGCCTCTCATCATCAATGGCCAGGGACAAGTGGATTTCCTGATCCTCATCCCCTCCGTAGGCGTGCTCGACGACGTTGGCCAGCGCCTCGCTGACGACCAGCCCCAGGTCGAGGATCGCATCCTCTGCGAAGCCGGCGGCACGGGCATGTTCGGTTAACCACCGCCGGGCATCGGAAATGCGCTCCAGCCGGCTTTGAATGACCAGATCCTCGTCCGATATCTGAGTCATGGCTGCCCTCAATGGAAACTTGCCAGGGCCTGGCTGCGATCCGGGAAAAGATCGAATACTCGATCAAGCCGGGTCAACTCGAACACGCGCTGCACCTCCGGCTGCAGGCCACAGAGCCTGACATCGCCATGGCCAATGCGAACCCGTCTGAAGAGTTGCACCAATGCCGCGAGCCCGGAGCTATCCATGAACCCCACTCCCGAGAGGTCAATGACAAAGTTCTGCTGCCCTTCTGCCAAAAGTTCGTCGAACTTTTCTCGCAGTTCTGGGGCTGTCGCCGCGTCCACATCGCCGGCCACAACTGCAACAAGTGTCATTCCATTTGGTTCTATTTTTATTTGCATGAGAGCCCTCCTTTCGCGTTGAATTCACTACCGGACACTTTTTGAGCGAGCGACTTGCGAGCCTGTCAAGAGGCGAATTCTCGTTATCGAAACCAGCAAAAGTCATCCTGAGCCTGTCGAAGGATGGCTTTTGCGGCACTGTAGCACCGAGACCCGCTCACAATCACCCTTCGACAGGCTCAGGATGATTGCTCGCTAGACACGAATCGAAAAGTGTCCGGTAGCAAAGCGTTGAAACACATAGCCGTTCGTAGTAAGCCCCTCCGTTCGTAGTAAGCCACGTAGCGTAGCGGAGTGGCGTTCGCCTTACCACCAATCCATGAACATGACGGCACTTCGCTCCGCTGCGTGCCTTAGCTTGACAATGGCACATTACTCCGAAGCGGGACGAGAGAGCATCCTGAGTAG
>JBHHTZ010000318.1:0-5239 GCA_046753605.1 Anaerolineae bacterium | reverse complement strand
ACCACTCCAGCGGCTCCACAAACACCTCGATATTCCCCCCACACGCCAGCCCCACATCCCACGCCAGCTCATCGGCAATGCCGAACTCGACCAGCTTCGGTTGCCCGGTTTTCATGACCTGCTGGGCTTCTTCGAAGACAGCCCCCTCGACGCAGCCACCGCTGACCGAGCCGACCATGTCGCCGGCTGACGACACCGCCATTTTCGAGCCAAGCGGTCTCGGCGCGGAGCCGTAGACCTTGACCACGGTGGCGATAGCCACTTGTTTGCCTTCTGTTCGCCAACGCTCCACATCAGACAGGATTTCGCGCATACCGATCTCACCTTCGCGAGCAGTAACCAGTAATCAGTGATCAGTAATCAGTGATCAGTGATCAGTGATCAGTGATCAGAAATGGAATGCTGATCACCCAATCTGGACGCGGGGAAGCACATCCTCCGACCACTGGGCCGGCTCCGGTGGCAGGCGAATCGGGTGCTGCCGGCGTAGGGGGCGGTATTCGCCCAGGCGCTCCAACAAATCCCCCAATTGCCTGAGGCTCTCCAGGTTGTGCACCGGCATGAAATCATCCACGTACGGCAGCGCGGCCTGAATTCCCCGGGTCAGGGGCTCGTAGTTAACCGACCCCAGGAGAGGGTTCAGCCAGATAAGGCGGTGACAGCTCAACTGGAGCCGGCTCATCTCCCGCTCCAGCAGACCGATGTCGCCACGGTCCCAGCCGTCGCTGATCATCAGCACGGTGGCCCCCTGCCCCAGGACTCGCCGGCCCCAATCGTAGTTGAAGGTCTTGAGGGCCTCACCGATGCGGGTGCCGCCGGCCCAATCCTGCACGGCGTCCGCCACCTGGTCGAGCGACTGGTCGATATCGCGCTCCCTCAGATAGTGGGTGATGCGCGTTAGCCGGGTGCTGAAGACAAAAGCTTCCACCTTCTCCAGGCCGTTGCTGATGACGTAGATGAACTGGAGGAGAATCCGCGTGTAGCGCTCCATCGAGCCACTGATGTCGCAGATCACGACCAGGGGCCGGCGTTTCTGCTTGCGCCGGCGCCAGGCGAGCTGCAACGGCTCCCCGCCATAGCGCAGGTTCTGGCGGAACATGCGCCGCATGTCCAGGTAGACGCCATGCGAGGCTCGAGTCTTGCGGCGCGTGCGCCGCTGCTCAAGCTGCCACGCCATCTCTTGCATGAGACGCCTTACCTGTTCCATCTCATGCTGAGTCAGCTCAGAGAAGTCCTTCTGGCGAAGAACTTCTTGCGCGCTGTAGGTGTAAATCTCGTCAATGCCTGGCTCTTCCTCCTCCTGATCGGGTCCCGTACCTGTGTCATTTCCCTCAGCGAGGATCAACTCCTCCTGCTGGGCCTGCGGCTTCTTCTGCAACAGTTGGCCCAGGTCCATCTGCGCCAGTTCGCCCGTCTCCCTGGCTTGCCAGAAGAGGTCAAAGGCGCGGTCGAACAGCTCCAGATGCTCGCGCCGATTGACCATGATGGTCCGGGCCGCGTTCTTGAAATCCTGCCGGCGACGCAGGTCGATGTGCCTCAACCCCTCGGCCAGATCAATGATTTGGGTCGGAGTCACATCCAGGCCGAGGGCCCGCAACAGCCGGCCAAACAGCACCAGGTTGCGCAAGATGTGCCCATGCCCTTCCCGGTTGCCTGCCATAGACGTCACGCCTCTACGACTCACTTCCATCAACTTGAGGAGTGGCATTCACAGCAAGCTCCAGGACGCGCGTAATCTCTTCCAGTACCCCCAAGGTCTTGATGACAACCCCTGATAGATCCACGCTCTCACCACCCGACGCCAATTCTCCCTGAATGACATAAATAGATTGCTGAATCTCCGACAGATTATGCTCTCGGATCTCACGCTCGATTTGCATCATCATGCCACGTACACCTGCCAGTTCCATTTCCTTAGCACGCCGGCTTTTGTGAGGATCAGCCACAATCTGCTCGAACCGCTTTTCCAGTTCGCCCAGCCGCTCATAAGCAATCGCCAACTCTTCAGCATTCTGGATCACAGTTTCACCTCCACCAGACCCTTCCGCAAATCCCGCCGGCCACGAACCTTCGAGAAAAATGCAATCCAGGCATTCCAACCCGCTTCATCGAAGACCGCGAAGGCCTCCTTTGGCTCTCTGATTAGAAACATGAGCTCCAAAGTCAATGCCTGTTCGTCCCCCATATCCACCAACTCAAGGAACGTCTCATCTACCCAGATGACAACATCCACATCCCCTGGAGCGGGTTCCGCTGTCACATAGCTGCCGCCGACGAACATACGCCGTGCTCCAACACTCCTGGCCAAATCCACGAAGGTTCGCAAGCGTACAAACAGCTCCTCTCTTCGTTCGGATATCTGACCGAAGCGATCCCAAAGTTCATCAAGATCAGCCAGATGCACACCTGGGGGCAGGAATCCGTTCTCTTGAAGTTCAGGTAAAACCATTGAGTGGCACTTGTCCGAACGTGCTTCAGCGCGTTTTCGATATCAGCCCGCGAATTCATGCGTGGACTGTTCGGCCCGCGCCAGAATCCGCTCGACGACGGAGCCTTTCACGTGCTGGATGTCATCCTGGTACTTCAGCAAGACACCCAGCGTGTCGTTGACGATGTCGTCGCTGAGGTCTTCGCGGTCCAGCGCCACCAGCGCCGCCGTCCAGTCCAACGTCTCGGCGATGCCGGGGAGCTTGTAGAGATCCTCGCGCCGCAATTCCTGCACGAAAGCGACCACCTCCCGCGCCAGGCGCGCCGGCGCCTCTGGCACCTTGGCCAGCACAATCTCGTACTCCTTCTCGAAGGACGGGTAGTCGATCCAGTGGTAGAGGCATCGCCGCTTCAGCGCATCGTGAATCTCCCGCGTCCGGTTGGAGGTGATGACCACCACCGGCGGCTGCTCCGCCTTGATGGTGCCGATTTCAGGCACAGTGATCTGGAAATCGGACAGCACCTCCAACAGGAACGCCTCGAACTCCTCGTCGGCGCGGTCCAGTTCGTCGATGAGCAGCACCGGCTCGACTCCGTCCGTGCGCTCGATGGCTTGCAGCAGCGGGCGCTTGAGCAGGAACTCCGGGCTGAAGATCTCTTTGATGGCTGCTTCCTCGTCGAGATCGCCGGCAGCTTCCAGCAAACGAATCTGGAGCATCTGCCGGGTGTAGTTCCATTCGTAGACCGCCGTGTTCACGTCCAGCCCCTCGTAGCACTGCAGACGAATCAGCGGCCGTCCTAGCATGGCCGACAGGACCTTGGCGATCTCGGTCTTGCCGACGCCGGCCTCCCCCTCCAGAAACAGGGGCTTGCCCAGCTTCAACGCCAGATAAATCGACGTCGCCAGGCTCCGATCGGCGATGTAGCGCTGCGCTCGGAGTCCCTGCTGCACGTTATCGATGGATATGATCTCTTCAATCGCAGTCAACCTGCTGCCTCCAAAGTCCAACAAATGCTCTCATACCGATTCAATTGTACAGCCCTTCCCTTTGACTGGCAAGTAATCGCAGGGATCGGCGGACGTGATGGCTCACCCTCCCAGTTCAACAATCAACTCATGGATGCGGTCCAGCCCCGGCCGGAGATAGTCGGGCGGCAGGCCGAAACTGACGCGCAGGTGATGGTCCAGGCCGAAGTGGTCGCCCGGAACGATGAGCACGCTCTTCTCACGCATCAACTGTTCCACGAGTTCCGTCGAGTTGATGTTCAAATGATAGCGCACAAAGGCGATAGCCGCAGCCTGAGGCGGGATCAGGGTGAAGGTCCCCGCGTGGTTATTCAGCCATTCATCCAGAATGGGAAAACCTCGACGGATGTACTCCCGTGTTCGCTGAATGAGGCGGGGCCGCGTCTGGGGGGATAGGGCGATGGCTGCCAGCTTGTTGGACAGCATCGTCGCGCTGATGGTGGTGTATTCATGG
Source organism: Anaerolineae bacterium (assembly GCA_046753605.1). Lineage (GTDB taxonomy): Bacteria > Chloroflexota > Anaerolineae > Epilineales > JAANWY01 > JBHHTZ01. The sequence continues at coordinate 1,331 of JBHHTZ010000318.1, read as the reverse complement.
CGCGCCCAAATCTCGTCCACGACGTCGGCCGGCCCCACCACCCAGCCGATCCGCAGACCCGGCAGGCTGTAGGCCTTGCTCAGACTGTTCGTCGCCAGCACTCTATCGTACCGGCCCCAGAACGAGGGCGTCTGGGTGTCGCTCAGACGCTCCGCCCCGCTGTAGACCTCGTCGGCCAGGAGCCAGGCCCCGACCCGTTCGGCGGCAGCCACGATGGCATCCATCTCATCTGGCGTCAGAATGTAGCCTGTGGGGTTATTCGGGTTGCAGACTGCGATGAGCTTTGTCTTGTCCGAGACCACCTGGTTCAACTCGTCCAGGTCGGGCGCCCAGCCCCGCTCTTCTTTCAGATGAAAAGCCTTCACCCGCAAGCCGAAGTTGTGGCCAATGCCCCAGATCTGCATGTAGTTGGGCAGCATGATGACCATCTCGTCCCCCGGTGCGAGCACGGTCTGGACGGTGATGAAGTTGGCCTCGGCGCATCCAACGGTGACCAGGACGTTGTCGGGATGTGCGCCGGCGTACAGATCCGCGATGTGCTCTCGGAGCTCGACGATGCCGTTGGCCTGGGGATAGGTTAGCGTGGTGGTAAGCAGATCCTCGATTATGGCCGGCTCGTCCACCAGTTCGCGAATCGTGACCGGGTGAGCGCCGCTCTCAGACAGATTGTACTCCACGACGTTTTCCCATTTGGACATCATGCGTTCCATGTCGAACGGCTGAAATGAGGTCATCTGCTTTTCCTCGCAATGAAGATGAGTTCCCCGGGGTATTTCGATCCATACGGACTTCTATCGTAATCCGCGTACAGCTCCTCTACCTGAAACCCAGCCCGCGCCAGCAGGTGCTCTGCCTCGAAGCGGAACAAGTATCGCATGGGAAAGTCGTGGACTAACCGCTCCTCCCGCCCGTCGGGATGAGTGACGTAGTAGATCAGTTCAGCCTCTTGAACCTGATTGAATAGGTCCCGCGAGGCGATGCGATGACGCCGGACCACTTTTCGACCATCCGGCATGGTGAACTCCGGCTCATCACCCACTTCCTCGAGGCGTTGCTCATCTACTAAGAACGGCAAAGAGGGGTTGAACAAGTCCAGGACCAATCTCCCGCCGGCGACGAGATGCCGGCGAATGCTGTTCAGGCACGCCAGTTGATCCTCGACGGTGATCAGGTGTTGGAAGGGGCGAAAGGGAATCGTTGCCAGGGCAAACTCTCGCCCAAGATCGAACTGTCGCATGTCTGCGTAGACCAGTTGCACCCTGGACTGTACTTCCTCAGACTCCCGCGACAGCTTCTCTCGGCAAACGGACAGCATCGATTCGGAGAGATCG
>JBHHTZ010000317.1:0-5242 GCA_046753605.1 Anaerolineae bacterium | reverse complement strand
GGACGGGAAAGCCTCCCCCCCTTTGGGGGGGATTGAGGGGGGGCGTCCCGACAACCCAGGTCAGCACCCCACAAATGTGCGTTGACCGAAAAATAGTTGGCTAGTAGCTAATGGCTGGATGGCTGAGCGGTGACATGAGCCATCCAGCTATCTAGCCATCCAGCAAATTCTATGCTTCATGGATCCCCGTAGGGACATGTTGACTGATCACTGATCACTGAATACTGACCACTGGAACCGAGAGATGATCATTTTTCCGGCTATTGACCTGCGACAGGGGCGCTGTGTTCGGCTGTACCAGGGGGATCCTGAGCGGGAGACCGTTTTCGGGGACGATCCGCTGGCCATCGCTCGCGAATGGGTCGGGCAGGGGGCTGAGTGGCTCCACCTTGTCAACCTGGACGGCGCTTTTGGCCAGGCATCGGACAACCTGGCGGTGGTGGAGGAGATCGTGAGCGCCGTCGATGCCCAGGTGCAATTCGGTGGCGGCCTGCGCGGTATCGAGGACATGGAACAAATGCTCCAGATGGGCGTAACGCGGGTCATCATCGGCACGATGGCGATCACGGCGCCCGAGACCGTGGCTCAGGCTGTGAAGCGCTTCGGCCGGGAGCGAGCGGTCGTTGGAATCGACGCGCGGGACGGTCGGGTGGCGACGCATGGCTGGAAAGAGATGTCGGATGTCGATGTGATGGTCCTGGCGGAGCGAATTCTGGCGCTGGGCGTGGAGCGCGTGGTGTACACCGATATCGCCCGCGATGGCACGATGCGCGGACCGGACGTGGCCGGCACGCGCCGGCTGGCGGCCGAAACCGGCCTGAAGGTCATCGCCTCCGGCGGCGTGGCCTCCATCAACGATATGAAGGCACTGAAAGCGCAGGAGAAAGTGGGCGTTGAGGGTGTCATCATCGGCCAGGCTCTGTACACCGGCGCCATTGACCTGGGCGAAGCGATTGTGATTGCAGAAGCCGAATGAGCTGAAGGAGACGTACAATGTTTGGTTTTGATCGTATCACCTCTGATCCGAACATACTGGGCGGTAAGGCGTGCATCCGGGGGATGCGCATATCGGTGTCACTCATCGTCAACCTGGTGGCCAATGGCATGACCATCGAAGAAATCATCGATGAGTATCCCGATCTGGAACCGGAAGACATCCAGCAGGCGCTGCGCTACGCAGCCTGGGTGGCCGAGGACATCATTTACATCACGGCGGGAGCGCCTGTATGAAGTTTCTTGCTGACATGGGGCTGGCGCGTAGTACGGTTGCCTTCCTGCGCGATCGGGGGCATGACGCTGTCCACCTGTCTGAGCAGGGGCTCCAGCGGTTGGAAGATGATGAGATCGTTGAGAAAGCCCTGGCCGAGAGCCGGGTGATCCTGACCCATGATCTCGACTTTGGCCGGATTGTCGCCCTGAGCCGTGCCAGCGTTCCCAGTGTGATCACATTTCGACTTGGTGACATGCGACCTGTTCAGGTGAACCGATATTTGGAAGAAGTGCTCGCCCGCTTTTCAGAGCATCTGGAAGCCGGCGCACTGGTCAGTGTAAACGAGCGTGGTATTCGAGTGCGCTCATTGCCCATCAAAGGACGAGCTTCAGAGTAATTGGTCAATGCTTGCCAAACGAATCATCCCATGTCTGGATGTCCACGCCGGCCGCGTCGTCAAGGGCGTGCAGTTCGTGAACCTGCGGGACGCCGGCGATCCGGTGGAACAGGCCCAGGTTTACGATCGCGAGCGCGCCGATGAACTGGTCTTCCTGGACATCACGGCATCCCACGAAGGCCGCGACATCATGTTGGATGTGGTACGCCGTGTGGCCGACAGCGTGTTCATTCCCTTCACCGTCGGTGGCGGCATCCGAACCGTGGAGGACATGCGGGCTATCCTGCGCGCCGGCGCTGACAAGATCGCCGTGAACACCGCCGCCATTGAGAACCCGGCAGTCATCAGCGAAGGGGCTGAGCGCTTCGGTACCCAGTGCATCGTGGTCGCCATCGATGCGAAACGGGAAAGCAGTTGGTGGCAGGTGTACACTCACGGCGGCCGGCGACCCCGCGGCCTGGACGCGGTCGAGTGGGCCCGGGAAGCCGAGGTGCGCGGGGCTGGCGAGATCCTGCTGACCAGCATGGACGCCGATGGTACTCAGGACGGCTACGATCTGGCCCTCACCCGCGCGGTGGCGGATGCCGTGTCGATTCCGGTGATCGCCTCCGGCGGGGCCGGCCGGCTGGAGCACTTCTACGAAGCCCTGAGCGCCGGCGGGGCCCAGGCCGCATTGGCGGCCTCGCTGTTCCACTACCGGCAGTTGTCGGTGGGTGAAGTGAAAGACTACTTACGTGAACACGGCGTGCTTGTCAGGAGATAACATGCTCGAAGAGATTGCCTGGGATGAGCGCGGGCTGGCGCCGGCCATCGTTCAGGACGCCGATACTGGCCAGGTCCTGATGCTGGCCTACATGAATCGACAGTCGCTAGAACTTACGCTGAAGACGGGTCAGACGCACTTCTGGAGCCGCAGCCGGCAGGAGTTGTGGCACAAGGGCGCTACCTCCGGCAACATCCAGCACGTGCGCCAAATCCGCTACGACTGCGACGGCGACACGCTGCTGGTGCTGGTGGAGCCGGCGGGGCCGGCGTGCCACACGGGGGAGGTGAGCTGTTTTTATCGGGTGGTCAACGGATTGCCTGCGGCGTAGCGGATTAGCGGAGGGGCTGTCAGCAGATTGCCTTCGGTATAGCAGATTAACGGATAGGCTGTCAGTAGATTGCTTTCGGCATAGCGGATTAGCGGATCGCGGGCAACAGACAGGCAACAGAGGAACGAAACGAGACAAACAGGGAAGAACACATCAACGGAGCATCCTGAAGGGCGAACAATGTCAAAACAGAAGCCAATTCCTCACCAGGATATCACATATCGGATTATCGGCGCAGCAATGCAGGTGCACAACAGAATAGGGCCTGGGCACAAAGAAAAGGTGTACCAGCGCGACCTCACGGCCGAGATGCGGGACGGGGGTCTGAAGGTAGAAGAGGAATACCCCTTCGCACTGATTCGTGAGGATGGCAAGCTGCTAGGCTACCTGATTCTAGATCATCTGGTCGAAGACGTCATCATTGTAGAGGACAAGGCCCTCTCTCATTTGCTGACGAAGGAAGAAGTAGCTCAAGTTATCACCTATCTGGCAGCCACCACGCTGCCTGTCGGGTTATTGCTCAATTTCGGTCGAAAATCGTTGGAACGCAAACGCATCTTGCCGCCGGCCAAGCTTGCCGGCTGGGAAAAGCGTATCATCCGCTACCTGTGGCGACCTGACGACCCCGAAGCAGCAGCAAAACACTTCGCCCGGCGCGGCATTGAGCCCAAAGAAATCATCGTCCCCTCGAGCTCGCAATCTATCAGAGCAGAATCCGTTAATCCGTTACGGCGAAGCCAATCCGCTGACCACCCATCCGTTAATCCGCTACGGCGAAGCCAATCCGCTGACCACCCATCCGCTAATCCGCTACGGCGAAACCAATCCGTTGACCACATCCTGGACGAACTCTTCGCCGTCATCCAGGACCGCAAAGCCACCATGCCGGCCAACTCCTACACCGCCCAACTCTTCGACAAGGGGCCAACCGAAATCGCCAAAAAGGTCGGCGAAGAAGCCATCGAAGTCATCGTCGCATCCGCCGAACAGGACCGAGCGCAACTCGTCTACGAATCCGCCGATCTCATCTACCACCTGCTGGTCTTGCTCGCCCAGCACGACATCGCCGTGGAAGAACTTTACCAGGAACTGGCCAAACGCCGGCGGTAAGGGCAAGGCAGATCGAAGCATGGTTTGTTGTCCGCAAGCCTTTCAATCCGAGTTACCTTCCTCTTACTTCACATGGATGACAAAAAAACACGGATTAGAGCAGAGAATCGTTCACACTTCAGACTCACACAGGAGGAGTAACATGAAAGCACTACTGAGCGTATCCGACAAATCGGGCCTGGCCGAGTTCGGCCGCCGGCTGGCCGAACTTGGCGTAGAACTCATCGCCACCGGCGGCACTGCGCGGACCCTGCGCGACGCCGGCTTGAACGTCACCGCCGTGGAAGACCTCACCGGCTTCCCGGAACTGCTGGGCGGCCGCGTCAAAACCCTGCACCCGGCCATCCACGCCGGCATTCTGGCCCCCCGCGACGACGCATCCCTGGCGGAGATCGCAGCCCACAACATCCACCCCATCGACCTGGTCGTCTGCAACCTCTACCCCTTCGAGAACACCGTGACCCGGCCAGACGTCACCCTGGAGGAAGCCATCGAGCAGATCGACATCGGCGGCGTCACGTTGCTGCGGGCAGCCGCCAAGAACTTCGCCTACGTGACGACCGTCGTCGATCCGGCCGACTACGACCGGGTGCTGGAAGAACTGCGCTCCAGCGGCAGCGCATCGCCAGAGACCCGCGCCGCGCTGGCACTGAAAGCGTTTCGCCACACCGCCGCCTACGACTCTGCCATCACCACCTATCTGACCCACGCCACCGCAGTCGAGACTGAGCTGTTCCCGGACACCATGCCGCTGGTCCTGCGGAAGGTCCAGGACATGCGCTACGGCGAGAACCCGCACCAGGCCGGCGCCCTCTACAAGTTCGCCGGCGTGCAGGGCCTGGCCGACGCCGAGCAACTCCACGGCAAGGGCCTGTCCTTCACCAACGTGCTGGACATCGACACCGCCTGGAGCACCGCCTACGAGTTCAGCGCGCCCACGGTCGTCATCATCAAACACGCCACGCCCTGTGGAGCAGCCAGCGCCGCAACCCAGGTCGAAGCCTACCGCGCCGCCCTGGCCTCGGACCCGGTGTCGGCCTTCGGAGGGATCGTGGGCGCCAACCAGCCCATCAACCGCGAGACAGCGGAAGCCATCAGCGAAATCTTCACCGAAGCAGTCGTCGCCCCCAACTTCAGCGACGAAGCGCTGGAGATCCTCACCCGAAAAAAGAACATCCGGCTGATGCGCATTCCCTTCTCGCCGCCGCAGACGCTTGACATTCGATTGCTTCACGGAGGAGCCGTGGCTCAGGAACTGGACAAAGTTGACATCGATGGCCCCTTCCAGGAAGTGACCGACCGCTCGCCGACGGAAGAGGAGTGGGAAGGGCTGGTCTTCGGCTGGCGAATTTGCAGGGCGGTCAAGTCAAACGCCATCGTCTTTGCAAGCGGGACAGCCACCGTTGGAATCGGTCCGGGCCAGCCAAGCCG
>JBHHTZ010000316.1:0-5255 GCA_046753605.1 Anaerolineae bacterium | reverse complement strand
GGGACAACGTGAACCTGACGGTGGAGTTGATCGTGCCGGTGGCGCTGGAGCAGGGATCGCGCTTCGCCATTCGCGAAGGTGGCCGCACTGTCGGCGCCGGTGTTCTCACCAAGATCGTGGAGTAGTCAGATGGCAAAGAAGGGACCACGTATTGTAATCACTCTTGCCTGCAGCGAGTGTCAAGAGCGAAACTACACCACCGAAAAGAACAGGCGAAATGATCAACACCGGCTGGAGTTGAACAAGTTCTGCCCCCGGTGTCGCTCACATACACTGCACAGAGAAACCAAGTGAAGGGGAGGAGCAGAGACGCACGCTAACAGAGAACCTTTGCCCTTCCCTGACACATGCACGTATCACTGAGAAAGACACCGCTTCCTGCGGTGTCTCCTATTGTGGATTCATACCCGCCACGCGGCGGATAGATAGAGGAGATCGATTGTGGCTAAAGCAGCAAAAGTGTCGCGGAAAGATCAGGAGAATAGAGTTGTTCGCTATATCAAGGCGACACGCTCCGAGCTGCGGAAGGTTGTGTGGCCGACACGGGATGAGACAATCAATCTCACCATCATCGTTATCATCGTTACAATTGGGATGAGTGCATTCCTCGGCATCGTCGACTTTCTCTTCGCACGGGCTTTCGAGCTGATCATTCGATAGAGAAAGATTCAGCAGGGGAAGGTCTTTTATGGAACAGGAAGAGATCCTGGCCGAGAACAAGTCGCCAGAAGAGGATGACACAGGTGTGGCGACGTCCGAGCCCGAGATGGAAGGTTCGGCTCTCGAAGGCGAGGGAGAAACCCCAGAGGATGCCCCCCTTCTACAAGCCTCTCGACAGGCCCCTCGACAGGCTCGGGACGATGCTCGGGAGGGGCTTCAGGACACTGAAGAGGCCTCCGATGTCGAAGGTGAGCCCGAAGGCGAGCCGGAGGAACCGGAGGGGTTGGTACCGCCTGAGGACATCCCCGAAGGGGCGGCCTGGTATGTGGTACACACCTATTCAGGTTACGAAAACAAGGTGAAGCTCAACCTTGAGTATCGTGTGCAGTCGACGGGGATGCAGGATCGAATCTTCCATGTCATTGTACCTGTCGAAGAAGAGGTGGACATCAAGGAGGGGCAACGGCGGGTTATAGAGCGCCGCATTTTCCCCGGCTATGTATTCGTCCAGATGTTGATGGGTGATGAGGCATGGTACGTCATACACGACACGCCGGGCGTGACCGGGTTTGTCGGTTCCGGCACCAAGCCCACACCACTGCGTGACGAAGAGGTCGAGCGCATTCTCAGGCGCATAGAATCAGAAGAGCCAACTGTTCGCGTGAGCTTCCGCGAGGGGCAGCGGGTGCGGATTGTAGACGGGCCGTTCACCGATTTCCACGGTATCGTTGACGAGATTGACATGCAGCGCGGGAAGGTTCGTCTTTTGGTTTCGTTCTTCGGGCGAGAGACGCCGGTCGAATTGGACCTGCTACAGGTAGAAAAAGGATAACCCTTAGATCGGTGAAGGTTTGCTGACTGAGTGAAGGCTCGGTCAGCAGACTTTCACCGATCTAGGACGAGCGGGAGGAATTATCAGTGCCAAAGAAAGTGAAAGCCGTCATTAGATTGCAGATCCAGGCCGGCAAAGCCGACCCGCGACCACCGGTGGCCACCGCCCTGGGGCCTCACGGCGTAAACATCGCGCAGTTTTGCAAGGAATATAACGCCCGCACGGCTAATCAGGTGGGCATGGTGGTTCCGGTGGAGATCACGATCTTCCAGGATCAATCCTTCACCTTCATCACCAAAACGCCGCCGGCGGCGACCCTGCTGAAGCAAGCCGCCGGGGTCGACAAGGGGTCAGGTGAACCCAACCGGGAGATGGTAGGAACAGTGACGCGTCAACAGGTTCGTGACATCGCCGGAATCAAGATGAAGGACCTCAATGCGATTGACGTTGAGGGCGCGATGCGTATGATTGAAGGTACTGCTCGCAGCATGGGAATCGTTATTGAGGAGTGACAGTCATGGCAAACAACAAACGCGGCAAGCGTTACCGGGAAGTAATGGAACTGATTGATCGCGCGCGGACCTATCCGCCGGCCGAGGCCTTGACCCTGGCCAAGAAGGCATCTTTTGCGAAGTTCGACGAAACGGTCGAGGTCCACATGCGACTGGGCGTCGATCCCCGCTACGCAGATCAGCAGGTGCGCGGCGTGGTGCTCTTGCCCCACGGAACGGGTCGCGAAGTCAGAGTCCTCGTCTTCGCAGAGGGCGAGGATGCCAAGTTCGCCGAAGACGCCGGCGCGGACTTCGTAGGCAGCGACGACCTGGCCCAGAAGATCCAGGGCGGGTGGCTGGATTTCGACGTCGCGTTGGCGACCCCGCCCATGATGCGCATCGCCGGCCGGCTCGGCAAGATTCTCGGTCCCAGGGGCCTGATGCCTAACCCGAAGGCCGGCACGGTGGCCGCCGGCGAGGACCTGCCCCGAATCATCGATGAAATGAAGAAAGGCCGGCTTGAGTTCCGAGTCGACAAGACCGGCAATCTGCACATCCCGATTGGCAAAGTTAGCTTTGACGCTCAGAAGCTGCAGGACAACCTTGGAGCGCTGGTGGACGAGGTTGTCCGAGCGCGGCCATCTGGCGCCAAGGGCCAGTTCATTCGAAACATCGTCTTGACGACCACGATGGGCCCTGGCATTAAGCTAGATCTACCGCAGGCGCTGGCGTTGCGGCCGGCCGTGTAGGAACCTGTGGCTGTCAAGCAACGACGTTAACATAAAGATAGTCCGCCAGAGACAGCAGGTGCGCTGCTCTATCAGCGCTCAATGGGTTGCCTGCCGAGGCGAGGTCACAACGGAGAGATCGGGACGGCTGTTTTTCCGATCTCGCAGCAAGGTTGCGCCTTCGTGTCGGCTGGCACGGAGGCGTTTTTGTTTGTCTGATCGGAAGGAGGTGATATAGCTTGGCCATAAGTCGAGAGAAGAAGGAGCAGATCGTAGAGGATTTGAAGGAGAAGCTCGGCAACGTAGACGTGATCGTCCTGACAGACTATCGAGGCCTGTCGGTTCCACAACAGCAGGCGCTGCGAAGCAAGCTTCGGGACACCACTGCTGAGTTCCATGTTGCCAAGAACACGCTGACCAAGATTGCGCTCGCGGAAAGCAACCGCCCGGTGCCGGAGGAGTATCTGACCGGGCCGACGGCGCTGACCCTGCTGCCGCCCGAGGATCTCGCCGGCTCGACGAAGGCGCTGCTGGATTTTGCCAAACAGTCGGGGATGTTGGTCATCAAGGGTGGTATCGTGGGCGATCGGATCGTTGGCGCTGGTGACGTCAAGAAGCTCGCTGACCTGCCGCCACGCGAGGTCCTTCTCGCGCAATTGCTCGGCGCCATGCAGGGGCCAGCGGCGAATCTTGTGCGTACGCTGCAAGCGCCGGCCAGCGAATTGGTTCGCACATTGCAGGCCCCGATGCGGGAGCTGGCGATGACTATTCAGGCATACGCCGACCAGAACCAGTAACCAGTGAACAGTAACCAGTGAACAGTAATCAGTAAACAGTAATCAGCAATTCAGTAAACAGTGTAGGAGGAAATACGACGATGGCTGACAATGACAAACTCGCTCAGGTGAAGGAGCTTCTGAACTCGCTGAACGCTCTCGATCTTGCGCAGCTTTCCCAGGAATTGCAGGACGACTGGGGTGTGACGGCTGCCGCGCCGGCTGTCGCGGCCATGGCGGGGATGGTCGCGCCGGCTGCGGCTGAAGCGGCTGCCGAGGAGGAAGAGAAGACCGAATTTGACGTGGTCATCACGGATATTGGACCACAGAAGATCCAGGTCGTCAAAGCCGTCCGCGAGCTGACAGCGCTCGGTCTGCGCGAGTCGAAGGAGGCCGTGGAAGCTGGCCCTGACGCCCCAATCCGCCAGGGAATCGCCAAAGAGGACGCAGAGGCAACCAAGGCGCGCCTGGAAGCGGCCGGCGCTACGGTGGAGATCCGCTAGGTCTGGCCGACGCGCAATCGAATTCGACAGATGAAAAGGGCCACGCGCGCGTGTGGCCCTTTTCACTTGGCACTGGCCCCCTCCCGTGCTCGTGCCAGGACACGCCAGAGGTCGGGTCAATCCGTCGCACATTCGTTCCTTTCCTGTTCCATATCGGATTGAGCGAATGTTACACTTTCTTTACACTTCCCTCATTTTCTGCTAGCAGCTTTGCACTACTCTGTTGGAAAGAATCCGATCTAGCCAACATTAAGAGGGGTGTCCTCAAATGAATAGGAAAACATCGCTGTTGATTCTCATCCTTTTCGGCGTTCTGTCGATTGGCCAGGCTCGTGGTCAAACCGAGCGGCAGTCGAGCGCCTCGCCGCCGGCCACCAGTCCTCCCATCACCTACGCCGGCGCCGGCCTCCGCTACGGCGGTGAGATCTTCTGGCCCTTCCTGGAAACCAACCTTTGGGATCCCACCATGTGGGGCGAAGACCTGCTGCCCCTTCTCCAGGAGCAGCACCTGAGCCTGGGAACCTGGAGCGTCAAGTGGTGCGAGGCCCTGGGCCAGGGCGACCCGGCCGACCCCGATACCTGGGACTGGGACCCGATCGATCCCGTGGTGCGGACCTTTGCCGGCTCCGGCATCGAGCCGTTCGTTCCCGTAACTACCGGTGACTGCGACTTGGTGGCCGATACTGGGATCGAAGGCTCCAGCGGCTATCCGCCCGCTGAGGGGCGCTGGGACGACTGGTACCGCTTCGTCGTCGCCCTGGCGGACCGCTATGACGGGACACACCCTGACCCCGACAACCCAGGCCAGACCTTGCCGCGCGTGCGCTACTTCGAGCTGGTGCCGGAGAACGACCAGCCGCAATTCTGGGGTGGCACGCCGGAGGAGCTGTACGGCTTCGACGCCGCCGGCAATCCCATCGCCGCTACCGTGGACGTCGCCCCCGGTGTGACACTGCCCAAGGCGATGCTGCCCATCTTCTACGCCGGCATCCACCACGATCCGGCGCGAGAGGCGTACGTCATTGCCGGCAGCCACACCACCATCTACGCCATGGGCTCCCGCCTGGTGGAGCGCAAGCGGGACGCGCTCGAAGCCGACGGCGAACTCAGTCCGGCGGATATTCAAACCTTGTTGGGCCTGGGCCGGCTGATCTACACCTACTACGAAGATCACGACACCAACCACCTGGTGGACTCGCCTAACGGTCGCCAGTTCCCCGACTACGCCGACCTGGAACTGTGGCTCGACCAGACCGCCCGCTACC
>JBHHTZ010000315.1:0-5257 GCA_046753605.1 Anaerolineae bacterium | reverse complement strand
CGATGTTGGGCGAGGTCTCCCGACCGATGCCCTATGCGGGCGGTCAGGAGACCTTGCCGAACGAAAGCCGACCCATCATTTATACTGATCTGGAAACTGCCGTGTATTCGTGAGAGGAGTGGTCCTATGAATGAACCCCTATCTGTCCCAACCTTGCGTGACTACGATGACATGGAGTCGCGCCGGCAATTCCTGGGCAAGTTTGCCAGCGCTGTGTTCGCCGGCCTGGTCGCGCCGGCGGTGCTGCAAATGGAGGCCCAGGACGTCGCCGAGGCAGCCGAGGTCCCCTTGAACGGGTCTGCCCTGCCGGCGCCGAAGCGTCCCGCCGCCAACGGCGCCGAACCCATTTCAGCGGAGGGTAGCGCCGTCGATCGCATGTTGGACGACCTGCGGGTGGCGCTGGAGAAGCGGGCGCAGGGCGAGAAGGTGCGCTTTGGCATGGTGGTTGACCTGCGCAAGTGTACCGGCTGTCGGGCCTGTACCGTGGCCTGCAAGGCCGAGAATGTGACGCCGCCAGAAGTCTCCTACAACGTCGTGTTGGAACAGGAGACGGGGACCTTCCCCAACGTCCGGCGGATGTTCACGTACAAGCCGTGCTTCCACTGCGGGAACCCGCCCTGTACGCCGGTCTGCCCCGTGGCGGCCACCTGGAAGCGGGAAGAGGATGGCATCGTCGTCATCGATTATGATCGCTGCATTGGATGCCGCTACTGCCTGACCGCGTGCCCGTATGGCTCGCGGTTCATCGACCTGGGCCTGTACTACACTGACCCGCCGCAGCCCTACGAGAGTGCATCCTCGCCGGAGTATGGCAAGAATCGCGTGCGCGGTCGAAACCGGTCGCCGGTGGGCAACGCGCGAAAGTGCCACTTCTGCATCCACCGCGTGTACGAGGGGATGCTGCCCGCCTGTGCGGAAACCTGCATCGGCCGAGCCATCCACTTCGGTGACCTGGACGATCCAGACAGCCTGGTCTCGCGCTTGCTGGCCTCTGAGGAGGCGATCCGCTTCAAGGAAGAGCTGGGCACCGAGCCGAATGTCTACTACCTGATCTAGCGTTCTCTGCACTTTCCCGTGGAGGTGTACACGATGTCATATAAGAAACTGTTGACGTACGGCTTCTGGGCCGTGTTGCTGGCTGCAACCGCCATCGGGCTGGGGGCGGCTGCTGTACGCGCCTACAAGGGGTTGGGGGTAACGAACCTCAACTACGTGGTTCCCTGGGGGCTATGGGTGGCCTTCTACATCTACTTCATCGGCCTGTCCGCCGGCTCATTCCTGCTGAGCACCCTGATCTACGTGTTCGGCGTGCAGCGATTCGAGCGGGTGGGCCGCGTGGCGCTGTTCTCAGCTCTCATGGCGCTCATCGCCGGCCTGTTCTTCGTGCTGATCGACCTGGGTCACATGGAGCGGTTCTGGACCGTCTTCATACACCGCAACCTGTGGTCCGTGCTGGAGATCGAAATCCACTTTTACGTGATTTACATCGTAATTCTGTGTGCGGAGCTCTGGCTCCTGATGCGCCGTGATCTGATCCGCTGCGCTCGAGAGCAAGACTGGCAGGCGACCGTGTGCCGCATACTGACCCTGGGCAGCCGCGACCTGAGCGAGGAGTCGGCCAGGCGGGACATGCGCATTGTCAAAGTGCTGGGCATCCTGGGCATACCGACGGCCATCGGCGTCCACGGTGGCACGGGGGCCATCTTCGCCGTGGTAAAAGCGCGGCCGATGTGGTTTGGGCCGCTGTTCCCCATCATCTTCATCGTGTCGGCGCTGGTTTCGGGCGGTGCGCTGCTTACGTTCCTCACCGCCTTCTTTAGCCGGCTGCCGGAGGAAGAGCGGCGAACGTTGACGCTCGATCTGGGCAAGCTGACGGCGGCCATCCTGGCCTTCGACCTGCTGCTCATGTGGAGCGAGTTCTCAGTGGGCATCTACGGCAACATCCCCGAGCACCTGGAAGTCATGCGTATGACCTTCTTCGGCCCCTTCTGGTGGATGTTCTGGCTCGTGCAAATCCTTTTCGGCGCGGTGATACCGCTGTCCCTCATTCTGTGGCCGGTCACCGGACGAGACCGCCGCTGGGTGGGTCTGGCCGGGTTGATGATCGTGGTGGGCATTGTCGGTGTTCGGTTGAATATCGTTATTCCGGCGCTGAACGCGGAAGTCCTGCCCGGCTTTCTGGATGCCTATCACGTCATTCCGGCGCCCACCACAACCGTGCCGGCCTACACAGCCGGCGTAGTTTCATTCCTGGCCAGCCTGGCGATCCTGGCAGCCCTGGTCACATTCCTTCTGGCTGGGGTTACGGCCTGGCGTCGTGCTCGCGGGCAGACTCTGGGCCGGCTGGGACAGGCCACGGCGTCTGTCGCCATCGTCCTCATCGCCCTGCTGAGTTTGCGCTGGATTGGCGGGACGACTGCCCTCAGCATCTCTACTTCGGCTCCCATCCGCATGACAGTGCCAACCGTTCTCGGCGGTCTATTCGGAGAAACCAGCCTGCCGTTCCTCTACATTCCCAGCCCCAACGAGTGGCTCAGCAGCATGGGGCTTCTGGGTTTGGCGGTACTGCTGTTCGCTCTGGGATGGATGGCGCTGCCGCTTGAAGTTGAGCACCAGGAGGTTTAACAATGACTGAACTAACACGACGGGATTTTCTGAAGACATCCGCCTTTCTGGGCGGTACGGTCGCCCTGGCCAGCAGCGTCGAGGGCGTGTTCTGGAAGCTTCGAGAGCAGGGCGACGGTCTCCAGCAGTTGGAAAAGGGCGCCTACATTCGCAACCAGCCGGAGAACGCCATCTATTCCATCTGCCTCAACTGCCACACCGCCTGTGCCATCAAGGGCAAGGTCGTGGACGGTGTCCTGGTCAAGATCGACGGCAACCCTTACAGCGTAACCAATCGTCTGCCAAACCTGCCCTACGACATGAGCCCTTTTGAGGCCGTCCATTACGAGGGCAAGGTGTGCCCCAAGGGCCAGGGTGGTGTGCCGGTGCTCTACGACCCCTACCGCGTGCGCAAAGTGCTCAAGCGGGCCGGCAAGCGGGGTGAGAACAAGTGGGTGGCCATCGACTTCAACCAGGCCGTGGACGAGATTGTGAACGGCGGGGACCTCTTCGGCGAGGGATCTGTGCCGGGGCTGAAGGAGATCTGGAAGCTGCGCGACCCCGACCTGGCGAAGGCGCTTGCCGAGGATGCCAAAGCTGCGGCCCAGGGCGAGATGTCGGCCGAGGAATTCAAGCAGAAGCACGCCGGCCATCTCGACCTGCTCATCGATCCCGATCACCCCGACCTGGGGCCGGTGAACAACCAGTTCGTGTTCCAGTTCGGGCGGATAGAGCATGGGCGCAAGGAGTTCGGCAAGCGGTTTGCATATAACAGCTTCGGCTCCAGGAACTTCTTCGAGCACACGACCATCTGCGAGCAATCCCACCACATCGGCTTTGCCGAGGTGACGCGCAACCCCAAGACCGGGAAGAACAAGCATCACCTGAAGCCGGATATTCTCAATGCCGAGTACGTGATCTTCTTCGGGACCGGCGCCTTCGAGGCCAACTTCGGCCCGCCCGCCATCGCCGAGAAGGTGACCGACTCCCTGGTGAACCGCAAGAACTTTTCCATGGTCGTCGTGGACCCGCGCTTTTCCAAGACCGCCGCCCATGCGGACCGCTGGGTGCCCATCCAACCGGGCGCCGATGCAGCGTTGGCTCTGGGGATGATCCGCTGGATCATCGAGAATGAGCGCTTCGACCGCACCTACCTGGAAAATCCGAACGCCGAGGCAGCCAACGCGGACAACGAGACCACCTGGACCGACGCCACTCACCTGGTGCGCACGGACGAAATGCTCTTCCTCACGGCCGAGGACGCGATGCTCACGCCGGCCGAGGACGGCAAGCCTCCCTTCCGCGTGGTGATGACGGAGGCCGGCCCCGGACTGGCCGACACGGCCGCCGCCGGCCGGTTGGACTACACAGGCGAAGTCAACGGCATTCCGGTCACAACGGCCTTCACGCTACTCAAGCAGCGCGCGATGGAAAAAACGCTGGATGAATACGCCAGGATCTGCGGGTTGGACGGCCGGGTCATCGCCGAGATGGCGAAAGAGTTCACCTCCCATGGCAAGCAGGCAGTCGCCGAGTTTTACCGTGGGCCGGTTCAGCACACCAACGGCTACTACAACGCCCAGGCGATCATCCTGCTCAATGTCCTCATCGGCAACGCCGACTGGAAGGGCGGCTGGACAGCCGGCGGCGGTCACTGGCATGAGGATGGTTCCAAGGGCGGCCCCTTCCCCAAGTCGCTCGTGGCCGGCGGTGCGCCGGGCGGGATACCCTCGTTCGGCGTGAAGCTGACCCGTGAAGGCCAACACTACGAGGACTCCACCTTGTTCCAGCGCGACAGCTATCCGGCCAAGCGGATGTGGTACCCCTTCACCGGAAACGTCTACCAGGAAATCATCCCCAGCGCGGCGGATGGCTATCCCTACCCCATCAAGGCCCTACTCATCCACAAGGGGACGCCGGCCCTTTCCTGTCCGACCGGCGACAAGCAGATCCCACCGTTGATGGACCCAAAGGTGATCCCGTTGGTCATTTCCTGCGACATCGTCATCGGGGAGACGAGCACGTACGCTGACTACATCATCCCCGACCTGACCTACATGGAGCGCTGGGCCACTTCCCACGCCTCGCCGGACAACCTGGTCGCGGTGAGCAAGGTGCGCCAGCCCATAGCCGGCCCCATCACCGAAATCGTCACCGTGGATGGCGAACAGATGCCCATCAGCCTGGAAGCTTTCCTAATCGCCGTGGGGAAGAAGCTGGGCCTGCCGGGGATCGGCAAAGGTGGTTTCGGCGAGACGGGGGATTTCGACCGGCCCGAAGACTTCTACCTCAAGCTGGTGGCCAACATCGCCTGGGGCGACTCAGAGGACGGCTCGAAAGCGGTGCCTGAGGCCACGGCTGATGAACTGGAGCTCTTCCAGAAGGCGCGGCGACACCTACCCGAGGCGGTCTTTGACGAGGCGAAGTGGAAGGCCGCGCTAGGGAATGACGAATCCCTGTGGCGCCGCGTGGTGTACGTCCTCAATCGGGGCGGACGCTTCGAAGCCCTCGGCAACTCGTACAAGGGCGACAAGCTGGCCCACGCCTACAAGGGGACCTTCAACCTCTTCGCTGAGCGCGTCGCCAAGGCCCGGCACAGCATCACCGGTCAACGCTTCGACGGTCTGCCGCACTACGAGCCGCCCAAGAATGG
>JBHHTZ010000314.1:0-5274 GCA_046753605.1 Anaerolineae bacterium | reverse complement strand
GGCAGAAAAGCCCCATTGATGGGGCGCAGCTTCGTAGCCCGCCGACCCTTCGACGGGCTCAGGACGTCGCTTCATCGGCGGGCGGTGCCGGCGAGATGAATCTCGTTTGGCGAGACATACCCCGATTAATCTGTCAAACTTCATCAGTCGTTTCCCAGCGCCAAAACCGCTGAAGCGGTTACTACAAACTCGTCACTGCTGGTGTGGAGGAACTAGGACTCTAATCCGTGCTTCTCGATGGCGAGTCTTCCTCCCCAAACGCCAGCGCCTCCGCTCGCCGGCTGACGGCCTGGTAGGCCGGCCCCAGGCTGGAGCGCAGGCTGGTCGGGGCGAAGGAGGGATCGCCCAGCCGCTGGAGCAGGCTCAGCGGCGCCTCCGGTGCTTTCGGCTGGACCTGGAAGTCATCCAGGGGCTGAGTCAGGCGCCAGAAGGCGTCGGGGTCTTCAGGTAGGGGGGTAGGCGCTGTGTCTTCGGCCGGCAGCGCGGTGGGGTCGGGGCCGGCCTCTTCCTCCTCGGCGACGGCGCGGCGGGCGCGCAGGCCGGCCAGCACCTGCTCCTGGGTGCGGCCCCGCAGCCGGAACAGCATGAATGGGTCGTCGTCAAAGGCTTCGCCCAGCAGGAAGTACACGGCTGCGATGTGCTTGCAGGGGTTGGCCCAGTCGGGGCAGGAGCAGTCGGTGTCTAGCTCGCCGGCTGTGGCCGGGAAGAGGCTGGAGCCGGCAGCGTCGAAGGCCGCTTCGATGTCGGCGGGCATCTCGCCGGCCAGCAGTTGCGCGGTGAAGATAGCCTGATCGGCCAGGAAGTCCAGCACCCGCGCCCAGTCGGCGTTGCGCAGGGGCTGCACCTGGATGTGAACCTTGTATGGAGTGCGCCGGCTGCCCTGAACCCGCGCTGTGACCTCACCATCCTCCACCTGGATGTCCACCACCTGGCCGCGTCGGGCGTAGGAGCGCCCTCGGTTCAGCCGTTTCGGGTCCATGATGCGCTTCAGGGCATCGGTCCAGCGTTTTGCCCACCAACTCTTGCCGATGTCCCCCCGCTTACTCCGCGCCTTGATGCCCCCCTTCACGGGGATAGGACGGGTTGGTTTGTAGCGTTGCCACCAGGACATGAAAACCTCCTTCCTGGAGATTGGAGATTGGAGATTGGAGATTGAGAACTCAGCCAACCTCCAATCTCAAATCTCAAATCTCAAATCTCTAATCTCCCACCGCCTCCGGCCTCAACGCCAGAATCTCCCGCAGATCGTCCGTCGAAAGTTCCGTCAGCCAACTCTCGTCGGCGGTGACGATGCTTTCGGCCAGGGCCTTCTTGCTCTCGATGAGGGCGTCGATGTTCTCCTCCAGCGTGCCGATGCACAGGAACTTGTGTACCTGCACGTTGCGCGTCTGGCCGATGCGGAAGGCGCGGTCCGTGGCCTGATCCTCCACGGCCGGGTTCCACCAGCGGTCGAAGTGAAAGACGTGGTTAGCGGCGGTGAGGTTGAGGCCCAGCCCGCCGGCCTTCAGCGACAGCACAAACACCGGCGGCGCGTGCCCATCGCCCTGGAAGCGGTCGATCATGCGCTCCCGCTGCTTGCGGGGTGTCCCGCCGTGCAGGAACAGCACCTCGCGCCCAAAGGTCTCTTGCAGGTAGCTCTTCAGCATCTCCCCCATGGTGGCGAACTGGGTGAAGACCAGGGCGCGGTCATCCACGGCGATCACTTCTTCCAGCATCTCCGTCAGGCGCGCCAGCTTGCCGCTCCGCTCCGCCAACGCCGAGCGGTCGCCCAGGAACTGGGCCGGGTGGTTGCATATCTGCTTCAGCTTGAGCAGCGTGCTCAGCACCAATCCCTTGCGCTGGATGCCCTCACTCTCTTCGATCTGCTTCAGCGAATCCTGCACGACGGCTTCGTAGAGGGTCGCCTGCTCGGATGTCAGGGTGCAATAGACCTTCATCTCCAGCTTCTCGGGCAGGTCCTGGATGATGGTGGGATCGGTCTTGACCCGCCGCAGGATGAAGGGACCGACCAGCCGGCGCAGCCGCCGGGTGGCGCGCCGGTCTTTGTACCGCTCGATGGGCAGGCCGAACTCCTGGCGGAACCCTTTCTGCGAGCCCAGGTAGCCCGGATTCAGGAAGTGCATGATGGACCACAACTCGGACAGGCGGTTTTCCACCGGCGTGCCGGTGAGGGCCAGGCGGAAATCAGCCGGCAGCCGGCGCACCGCCTGGGTCTGCTTGGCGGACGGGTTCTTGATGTTCTGAGCCTCGTCCAGGACAACGGCGCTCCAGTGCACCTGGGCCAGCAGGTCGGCGTCGCGGCGCGCCAGCCCGTAGGACGTGATGATGACGTCGTGCTGCTGGGCCTGGTCCAGGAACGCCTGGCCGCCGGCCCGCTCGGGGCCGTGGTGGAGCATCACCCGCAGGCGCGGGGCAAAGCGCTGGATCTCTCGCTGCCAGTTGCCGGCCACTGACGTCGGACATACGACCAGGGCCGGCGGCACCCGTCCGTTCCGCTCGCGGTCGTGCAGGAACAGGGTGATGGCCTGGATCGTCTTGCCGAGACCCATGTCGTCGGCCAGGCAGGCGCCCAGCCCCCAGCGGCGCATGAAGGCCAGCCAGGAGAAGCCGCGTTCCTGGTAGGGTCGGAGTTCGCCGGCCAGGCCGGCCGGCGGCGGTAGCTCCTCGGGCCGCTCGCCTTGCTTCAACTGTGCCAGCAGTTCACCCAGCCACCCGGTGACCTCCACGTCCTCCACCGGCAGGCCGTCTGCTTCGCCTTCGCCGCTCAGTCCCCACAGGATGGCCTCCAAGACGCTCATCTGCGCTTCTGCCTGGCGCTTTTCCCAGAAGCGGATGGCGGCTTCGATCTCCTCTGGATTGAGAGCCACCCACTGGCCGCGAATCTGCACCAGCGGCATCTTGAGCCGCACCAGGGCTTCGAACTCTTCTCGCGTGAGCGGCTCGTCGCCCAGGACGATGTCCCACTGGTAGTTGACCAGGTTTTCAAAGCTGAGGAGGCCTCGGGAGGTGGCCGGTGGGTTGTTGGGGCTTTTCACCCGCAGGCGGGCGCCCAGCCGGCTGCCGCGCTTGTTCCACCACGGCGGAACCAGCATGCCGAAGCCGCTCTGCTCCAGCAGGGGGGCGGCCTCGCGCAGGAAGGTGTATGCCTCGTCGGTGGCCAGGGGGGCGGCTGTGGGCCGGCGCTCCCGCAGGCTGCGCTCCAGCGGCGGGAAGATGCGGGAAGCGTAGCCCAGGGCCGTCAGCAGTCGTTCCTGGGGCTCCTCGAAGCGTCGATTCAGATAGGTGAAAGTCTTGCCCCGTGCTTTCCACACCAACTCGGCCGGCACCAACAGGCTGGGATCATCACTGGCCTGGAGGAGGAAGTCCAATGGCCACGGCTCCTGGGGCGTCTCGGGGACTTCCAGGCGCAGGCAGACGCGGAAGGCAGCGTCGCCGGCCACCTGCAACTGACGCACCCACGTCTTGTGCGCGCGGGCCATGGCGCTCAGGCTGAAGTACGGTCCCTCGACCGTGGGGTTGGCGGCGAAGAGGGCGTTGAGCCAGGCCACAGCCACGTCGTCGCCCTGCATGGGCTGCCAATCCGGGCGCTGTCCTGAGCTTGTCGAAGGGCCGCGCCACTCGCGTATCGCGGCGTCCACGACGGTGGTGAAGAAGTCTTCCAACAGGCGGTGGGCCGGCGCCGGTTCAGGTTCGCCCTTCACGTCGGGCGGCAGACATGCCCGGGCAGCCGGCGGCATGGCGTGCAGGAGTTGAGCCAGCCGGCCGGCATCCTCGGGTCGGTCGAAGACGGGGCGCCAGCGGGCATGGAAAGTCTGGGGAGCCACCTGCTCGATGGCCGGGATGTAGCGCTGGCCGGCCAGGATCTCCAGGGTGAAGCGCGCCACGGTGCTCCAGAAGATCAGGTCATCGCCCAGGGCCAGATGCGGGGGCATCTCTTCCGGCGCCGGCAGGGCGGTGAGCAGGTGCAGGGCCTCGGTGGACTCCAGAGCCAGGCCCTCCAGCTTGAAGCGGCGCAGGCCGGTGGGCGTCGCGTTCGCCAGTTCGTCCCAGTCGTGGACCAGGCGTGGGGATGGGAGCGGCATGGCTTTGAAGGCCGGCAGGAGTAGGGAGAGGGGTGTTGGCGTGGGCGAGGCCGGCAGGGGAACCAGGGGCTTCAGAACTTCGTGCAGCCGCCGGGGTGTGGCGGCGAAGGGGTGTGCCGGCACTTTGGGCGCACGCCCCCGCCGCTTCGGCAGCTCTTCCTCCGACGTCTCGGCCCAGAGCAGGAAGTACCCTCGCTCTTCAGGCTGTGTTGACAGGAGCCAGTGTCCGTGTAAAACAAAAATGTCCATCGGTCCGTGTCTCTCCGTTTGCAAGAGAACCCTTCGGCCACCCTCTGCACACCTTCCCGCAGCCGAAGGGGGGCCTGCTACACAAGGATATTACAAAAGATACAGTCATTCACAACCTTCGCTCCAGCGGATCTTCCTCCATAGCAGGACAGTGTAGATGCTACCTGAGATCGTTCATGTGCTCCGCTAGTGCGGAAACCTGATCGTGCGGACTTCTCAGGTCATCAAGTGATGGGGCTACCTGCTCAGATTCAGAGCCATCGCTGTATGCAACTTGATATCTACCGAGGGTGCCGTTTGGAAATCAGAACGCAGACATCGAAGGGCACGTCGCTTAGACGCCCCTGCACCGTGCGCACCAGATAGGTGCGGGCGGCGCCGTCTGCAGCGGGAACCCGCGTCCGGGTGTACCGCTTGTGCCTCAACTGTTGATTCCATTGGTCGACTCGGGTACCGTTCAGCTTGCGATTGGACTTCAGGGCACAGATGACATGCCAGCCTTGCTTGCGAATGAACTTGATCAACTTGCCCGACGCATACCAGCGGTTGCCGCACCTCATCCGCCGTTCAGGGACCGACCCGAAAGCAATCGGCCACGGCGCTGACATCCGGGGCTTCCACCCATTGCCGGTACAGGGCCGACAGGGTCTTGCGCTCCTCACACACGATGATGGCTTCGGCTGTTCGCACCAGGTGCTGGCGTTGCGGTTTTGAAAGTGACAAGTGCAAGGCCGCAATGAAGCTGACAAATAGGTCCGACGGGTGTATAATTCGTTTCAGCATGGGGTCACCTCCTGGTGTGGCACAGGGCTTTGCTTTCCACCAAGCTTACCAGAGGTGGCCCTGTGAATCAAGTCGGCTCAAATTTGCCAAAGTCCAGGTGGGTATTCGGAAGGAACAGCGGCAAAGCCAATACCCAATACCCAATACCCAATACCCAATA
>JBHHTZ010000313.1:0-5277 GCA_046753605.1 Anaerolineae bacterium | reverse complement strand
TGGTTGTCCGTCGGGTGAAGAGCACGGAAAAGGCCAGTCAGGTCGGAGCAGAGCAGAGCAAATCACCGCCGTGGTAACCGACGAAATGCTGCCCCTCGGAGGTGCTGCCTAAGCCCCGGGAACGCTATCTGCCCCAGCCCGAACCGGGCTGCGCCTCCCCAGCCACCGTTCAACGGGACTTCGAGCGAATTATTCGGCAGATCGGGACACCCGCTCAACCGCCCAAACGCCGGGGGATTTCGCCCGGCAGGGCCAAAGGCACCAGATTGCCCGCTAGACCCCGCCAGCCGGTCATCAAAAAGACCTAAAAGCGGCTCGAAAACTGGTTTTCAAGGTTCTGCTGCTACCCCGGCCTCAACCGGGTTTTTCTCGTTGTCCAAAGTCCAAGAGCCAAGGAAGGAGTGTTGAGTGAGTAAAGCAGCTACCGTTACCTGGAAAGGGGACATGCACTTCACCGCGACCGCCAACACCGGCTTCGGTCTGACGCTGGACGCCGATCCGTCGGTGGGTGGGCAGGATATGGGGTTCCGGCCGTTGGAACTGATGCTCGTGAGTCTGGCCGGCTGCACCGCCATGGACGTGATTTCGATCCTGAAGAAGAAGCGCCAGGATGTAACAGGCTTCGAGGTCCGAGTTCAGGCTGACCAAGCCAGCGATTATCCGAAAGTGTATACGGACATCCAGGTCATCTATGTGATCCGTGGACGGAACATTGACCCGGCGGCGGTGGAACGGGCCATCGAACTGTCCGAAACGAAGTACTGTCCGGCCAGCGCCATGCTCCGCAAGGCAGCAACCATCACATCAGCGTTCGAGGTTGTGCAAGAAGCGTAGACTCACACCTGAAACTTCACGATCCTTGCAAAGCTCTCCACCTCCAGCGAGGCGCCTCCAACCAGCGCGCCGTCAATGTCCAGTTGGGCCATGAGCTCGTCCACGTTGTGGGGCTTGACGCTGCCGCCGTACAGGATGCGGATACCGCCGGCCAACTCCGCGCCGTATCGTTCGCTCAGAATGGCGCGGATGTGGGCGTGCATGGCCTGGGCGTCATCAGGGGTGGCGGTGCGGCCTGTGCCAATGGCCCACACCGGTTCGTAGGCGACCACCAGCTCGTCGGCGGCGCTGATCTCAACCGCCTCCAACCCCTCCTGAACCTGCGTGGTCACGACGGCTTCGGCCTGGCCGGCATCCCGCTGCTCCTCTGTCTCCCCGACACACAGGATGGGGATCAGGTCGAACTGACGGGCGGCTTGCACCTTCTGGTTGATGAACGCGTTGTCTTCGTGGAAGTAGTGCCGGCGCTCGCTGTGTCCCACGATCACGCAGTCGCAGTTGCACTCGCGGAGCATGGCCGGCGAGATTTCACCGGTGTACGCGCCTTGTTCGGCGGGGTAAAGGTTCTGGGCCCCCAGCCGAATGCCGGCCTTTTCCGCGTCTTTACGCAGCATACGTCCCACCGGATAGAGGTCTACAAACGGCGGGCAAATCAGCACTTCGCGGTCTGTCACGCCGGCAACGGCCCCCGCGAGGTCGTTGAAGAAACTGATAGCCTGGCCGGGGCCCTTGTACATCTTCCAGTTGCCGGCCATGAGCGGTGTACGCATTGAATTTCCTCCCGGAACAGTGATCAGTGATCAGTGATCAGTCAACAGTCAACAGTAGTCAGTGATGGGTAGTCGGAACCTGCCACTGATCGCTGATCACTGTTCACTGATGACTGGTGACACAGCAAGTGTACCACACTTCCCTCAATAGGGTCAACGAGTGAACCTTCCACCGCGATTTGCCAGCTTTTTTGACTGAATTTGTAACCGTATTTTGACCGAAATAAGACCTTTTTGACCTATCATTGGACCGTCCCGGAGGTGATCCCCTCCCCCGTGGAAGGAAAGGTGAATAGTTTAGTCACAAGCAGTCCCCAGGTAGAGGAGTAGTGTAATGTTGGATCGTACAGGCGCACTTCCGATTGATCGAAAAGAACGTAGACATCTGGTTCCCCTCGAGATACCCAAGCGAGACCCCGTAGAGCGCGCAAGTGAGTTTTGTGAGGTTAAGCTTGGCTTCGACGCCGAGATGGCCATGGCCGAGGCCAGTCGATGCCTCCAATGCCCCTATCCCCAGGCATGTCTGCGAGGTTGTCCGGCCGGCAACGATGTTCCCCGCGCATTGTGGCACATTGAGCGGGGTGAGTTTGTCGAAGCGGCCAATGTTTTCCGAGAGACCAGTAACCTTCCGGAAATTTGCAGCCGAGTCTGCCCGCAGGTGGTCCAGTGCGAAGGCGCCTGTGTACAGGAGGGGTACGACGAAGGTGTGGCAATCGGCCTGCTGGAACGCTTTGTGACGGACTACCAGCGCGAGACCGTGGGGACGCCAATTCCCGAGGTCGCCCCACCCACTGGCCGGCATGTCGCCGTGATCGGCGCCGGGCCGGCCGGCCTGACCGTGGCCGAAGAGCTGGCCCGGCGTGGACATGGCATCACCGTCTTCGACGCCCTGCCCGAGGCCGGCGGCACAGCGCGATACGGCATTCCCAGCTTCAAGCTTCCCAAGCACGTCATTGATGACAAGGGCGCTGTGCTGGAGGCCATGGGCGTCGAGTTCGTGATGAACACCAAGATCGGTGAGGATATTACCGTAGATGAGTTGTTGGCCCACGGCTTCGATGCCGTTTTCCTGGGTACCGGAGCCCTGGTCAAGGTCCCACTCCGGGTTTCGGGGAAGGACCTGGAGGGCATCTACCAGGCTACACCCTTCCTGAGCCGGGCGAACTTGCCGGCCGACGAGCTGCCGACCGAGTGGCAGGAGCCACTGGAAGTGGGTCGTCGGGTGGCTGTCATTGGCGGCGGAGACTCGGCGATGGATTGCCTGCGCAGCGCTCTGCGCTTGGGTGCTGAAGAGGTCACGTGCGTCTACCGGCGGACGGAAGCACAGATGCCTGGGAACACCACCGAGCGCAAGTACGCTCGGGAAGAAGGCGTCAAGTTTATCTGGCTGGCTGCGCCCCTGGAGTTCATCGGTGACGAGAACGGCCACGTGCGGGCCATGCGCTGTCAGCGGATGGAGTTGGGCGAGCCCGATTCATCCGGACGGCGCCGGCCAGTGCCCATTGAGGGCGATGAGTTCACCATGGAAGTGGACACAGTAATCCTGGCCCTTGGCTACTGGCCCGATCCGCTGTTGGGTGAAACCACAGCCAAGCTGAAAACCCATGACTGGGGTTTGATCACCGCTGACGAGGAAACGGGGCGCACATCGCGCACCCAGATCTTCGCAGCCGGCGACAACGTTCACGGGGCTGACCTGGTCGTCACGGCCATGATCGGTGCCCGAAAGGCCGCCCGGTCCATCGACGGGTATTTACGGTCCGTCAAGAGACCAAAGCGAGCGCGGCCCCGCGCCCGGCGAGAGCGAGTTGCTCCGCTGGCTGCTGCAACACCATAACAAAAACGACATCTCCTTCACCTTCCTTCATCGCTCCCGCTCCAACAACAAGGGCCGGCGAATTTGCCGGCCCTTGTTGTTCCCTTTTCGCCTCGGTCAGGAGACCTTCGGCGATCCAAGGCGACCTTCGACGATCCAAGCGCTTCTATGTCATTCCGAACGGAGCGCCAGCGGAGTGAGGAATCCCTGAGACCGGACTCGGATAAGTGGCTTCGCTGGGGAAACAGCCGGGTCTCTTCCGCATGGCTGTTGCCGCTTATGCCAATGGGCTGCGCCCTTTCTTGCAGGGCTCCAGGGATTCCTCACTCCGCTGGCGCTCCGTTCGGAATAACATCTGTGGGGCAGAGTTGCCCGATGAAGTCAGGGAGCTTGACAATCGGTTAGCGGCACGTACAATAACATGTAGCGAATTCGTGACAGAGTCCCTGGGCAAGGAGCAGTCCCTTTGAAATTAGCGAGAAAATTGCCGGCCATAAAGACAGGCCTCAGCTGGCAGCGCCTCACACAACGCCAACGCTTGAACTATCTGCGCTGGTCAGCACCGGTCATCGTACTTGCGCTGGCAGCCATTCACCAGAGTGCTCTCCGCCGCCTCCTCAATCACTTTCCCCCGGCATGGCACGGTCTGGCGCAGTGGCTGCTCTACGGCGTAACCGGCATCGTGGTGGCATGGATCGGTCTGGCGTGGATCGCCGGCGCCGCAGCTCGGCAGGAACGGGCAGAAGCTGAAGCGCAGCATGCTACCGCCGACCTGGAACGCACTCGTCGTCAGTTGCAAACCATTCAGCAGGTGGGCCGGCGAGTGGCCAACGCCAACGACGTACAGCAGATTCTGGACATCGCCGGCCGCATGCCCATCGAGTTCCTGGGAGCCCGGGGGACCTCAGTTATTACCTTCGATGACCAACAGCGTCAGGCCAGCCTGGAAATAGCCTCGGGGTTGAGCGACGACGGCATCAGCGCGCTCCGGCAGCAGATCCAGGCGGATTTCCCGGTCCACCGGTGCGCCGGGTGCCGGTCCCTCACCGCCCAGGTTGGTCAGGAGTGTCCCCTGCTCACGTCTCTGGAAGCAGCCGGCTGGGCTGAGGGAATCGGCCGCGTCGTCTGCCTGCCCTTGGGACGCGACGCAGAGCGCATGGGAATCGTCGCTGCCTACATGGATCAGCCGGCTCCACCGTCACCCGAGCAGGTCAACCTGGTGAACATCCTGGCTACCGAGATCACAGCCGCCCTGGAGGGGGCGGTCCTGCGTACGAATCAGATGGATACCCTCTATGCTGTGGATCGTGTGACCCAGGAGCAGCATGATTTGAGCGCACTCCTGAGCCGGGTGCTGGCGACGACCGTGGCCGGCTGGGGCGCCCAGGTCGGCGCTATTCTCCTGACGGAAGGCGTAGACGGAACCTGGAGTATCCGAGCCCAGCAAAATATGGGGAACGATCTGGGATCGCCGGCGCTGGGGTTGGCTCTCCAACTGGCCGAAGAAGCGCGGAACTCAGGCCGGCCCCTGATCGTGCGCGAGCAGGCCGGCGATGCGTGCCTCGCCTCGGTGGCCGTGGCGTTGTTGCAGGCCGAAGGCCAGGCGTTGGGGGCTCTGTTCCTGGGGTCTGCACACCCCGGTGTATTCTCCGCCGCCCAGGAGAAGCTGCTGACGGCCATCGCCCACCAGATCGCCCTGGCGGTGCGCAACGTGCAACTCTACTCTCGTTTGCGACAGATGGCCGTCCTGGAAGAGCGCTACCGGCTTTCTCGCGAAATGCACGACGGCCTGGCTCAAACTCTGGGCTATCTGGGTATGCAGACGGAGCGGCTGGAAGGGATGGTGGCAGAAGGTCG
>JBHHTZ010000312.1:0-5319 GCA_046753605.1 Anaerolineae bacterium | reverse complement strand
GCAGAACTACGCGAAAACCCGCGTGTGAAAGCAGCCTATCTGGGTGGGTAACGTGCGCAATTGATGCCAGACAGCCGCTTACTCGCGGAGCGCCTGACACTCCACGCACATCCGCGCCTGGGGGAGAACAGCCAATCGCGCGGGGTTGATCTCTCGACCGCAACTCTCACAGACGCCGTAGGCTCCCACTTCCAGCCGGCGCAACGCGTCTTCCACCATGGCCAGTTGGCGGGCCTGAATCTGAAGCAGTGCGCTGTTCGTCGCATCCTCAGAAACGTCCGTGGCGCTGTCGGCGGGGTGATTGCTGTAGCTTGAGCGCGCGTGGTGCACGTCCGACAGCCGGCTGACGTCCTCGGTCAACCTGGCGCGAGCCATCTCAAGACGCTGTTTCACACCATCCATTGAACGAAGCATCTCCTCTCTCCTTTCAACGTAGCACTTCGTGTGATCAGTACTATCCGAAATGAGGCTTCGCGGCGTCAATGCGTTGTCCCGATGTTACTTCATAAGTGCCCAGACGGAGGTGGAAACCTTCGCCGGCTCTCGGACGAAACACCTACGCAAGCAAGACGCAGCCGATCGGCACAGCTCGCGGGTGGTCCGCTTGACAGATAGGGGGCATCGTGATAGCATTCTGCCGCCGAAGTGGAGAGATGAAAGGAGATTCTCGATGGAACGACCGCAATTCAGACTGATAGCAATTCTGGGAACCCTGGCCCTTCTTTTGGCGGGGACTATCGGCTGCTCATCCGGGCAGCCGGCCCAGTCGGCGAAGGCCGGCCCGGAGCCGAACTTCAGCGGCGATAGCCCATACGTGAGTGTCGAGGAACTGAAGCAGGAACTCGATCGTGGCGCCAACATGGTCATCCTCGATGCGCGCCCGAAGCAGGACTACGACATGGATCACATTGCCGGCGCTATCTCCATGCCATTCTTCGAAGTGGAACAACGCTACAAGGAACTGCCGAGTGACACATGGATCGTCACCTACTGCGCCTGCCCCAGGGCCGAAGCTCAGGAGGCAGCCAACATCCTGCAGCAGAAGGGCTTCAACAAGGTTAGAGTTTTTTACGAGGGCTACTTCGAATGGCTGGCCCGCGACTACCCCATCGCCAAGGGGGAGGGTTGAGAGTGGATATTGGATATTGGATATTGGATATTGGGTATTGGATATTGGATATTGAAGGGCTACGAGGCACTACCCGTTGCACAATACCCACTGCTCAATACCGAATACCCAATATCCAGTACCCAATATCCATTCTCCAGGAGAACATCCATGTCCGAAGAGACGCGTGAGACGTGCGATGTACACGCTGACTTGGTCGATGGGCCAACAGCCATGAAGCTGGCAGAGACCTTCAAGGCCCTCAGCGATCCAACGCGTGTCCGCATCATATCTGCTCTCTCCCACGCCGAGCTGTGCGTGCACGACATCGCAGCGACGTTGGACATGACCCACTCTGCCATCTCCCACCAGTTGCGCACGCTGCGGGAACTGCGGCTGGTCAAGTTTCGACGGGAAGGCCGGCATATCTACTACACCCTGGACGACGAGCACATCCAGGACCTCTTCCGAATGGGGCTGGACCACATCCTGCATGACTAGCGCAGAATTGCAGTCCCGTTCCCCCTGGTACTCTGTCAATTCGGTGCAGTCAGAACACCTGACCCACCCTGTGATGTCGACTAAACACTGTTTTTTCAATACTACCAGCCACCCTTGCGAAGGTTATGAATATCACTGCCAGTGGAGCGATTCTCGGCTTGTGAGGACACTAACAATGCCGAATTCGCTCGCGAACCTTCGCAAGGGTCCGTATGCCTGAGTAGTAACGTTTTTTCAAGATGCAAAGGGGAGTAAGATAATGAAAAGGGAAACAACACACCGCGCGTGGCCTTGGGTACTGATGCTGTGGCTGGGTATGGGCAGCCTGCTGCTATGGTTCGCAGCATCTGCTACGCCCCAAAGTGCAGCGGCTGAGGCACAGGTTGCCTGGCCGGCCCTCACTCTCACCCCGGTCGTCAGCGGTCTGACCCAGCCTGTGCATATCACGCATGCCGGCGATGGGAGTGGCCGGCTGTTTGTGGTCGAGAGAGCCGGGACTATTCGCATCGTCGAGAACGGAACCCTGTTGGGCACAGCTTTTCTGGATATCACCGCGCGTGTGAAAAGCAGCGGGGATGAGCAGGGCCTGTTCAGTGTAACTTTCCCACCCGATTACGTCAACACCGGTTACTTCTACGTCAACTATACCAACACAGCCGGCAACACCGTGGTTGCCCGCTTCCACCGCGATGGCGCCGATCCCGATAAGGCTGATCCCACCAGCGAGCAAATCGTCCTGACCGTCGATCAGCCCTTCGACAACCACAACGGCGGCCAACTTGCTTTCGGCCCCAACGACGGATACCTGTACATCGGCATGGGCGATGGCGGTTCCGGCGGAGACCCCGGCAATCGTGCCCAGGACTCCAACTCTTTGCTGGGCAAGATGCTGCGGGTTGATGTTGCGACCAACACCTACACCATTCCGCCCACCAACCCCTTTGTCGGTCAAGGCGCGAAGGAGGAGGTCTGGGCTCTCGGCTTGCGCAATCCGTGGCGCTTCTCCTTCGACCGGCAAACGAGCGACCTCTACATCGGCGACGTAGGCCAGGACTTGTGGGAGGAGATTGACTTCCAACTGGCTTCCAGCAGCGGGGGTGAGAACTACGGCTGGAACATCATGGAAGGGAATCACTGCTTCGACAATCCTGCCTGCGACCAGACAGGCCTGACATTGCCTGTTGCTGAATATGACCACACCCAGGGAGATGAATCTATCACGGGCGGCTTCGTTTATCGAGGCCTGAACTACTGCCAGATGCAGCGTATCTACTTCTACGGAGACTATGTGTCGGGGCGAATCTGGGGCATGCAGTTCGATGGCTCCAACTGGCAGTCGAGTGGCGTACTCCTCAGCACCGGCTTCAATATCTCAACCTTTGGCGAAGACGAAGCCGGCAATCTCTACGTCGCGGACTACGGCGGCGGCACGATCTACATGATCACAACCTCTTCAGCGGCCACTTACCCCGACTTCGTGGACCCGGCGGGGATTGACGTGGGAGATGTCCAGGCCGTGGCCGCGCGTTGGCGCCAGCAACCAGGCGACACTTCCCCTCCCTGGGACGGCCGCTTCGACGTCGATCAGGACGGCGACACGGACGTGGCCGATATTATGCAGGTGGCGGCGGCCATGGGTAATCCGTGTCAATGAGATGGGGCCTGCCTGGCGCGCGCCTGGCGAATGAATTCGCGGCAACCATTGCGAAACCCACCTGCGTGGGTTAACCGCCGGCTTCCCTCAACGCCAACGGGTGAGAATCGTCTCGCGCTGGAACAGCCTGACGCCAACATACAAGATGATTATGTCGATTAGTGCCAGGATCACGGCCCCGACGACGAAGCTCCGGAAGTCGAAAAGGATGCGGCCGGCGGTCTGGGCCATTGCGACCGCGATCAGCGGCAGCACAACCAGGCCGCTCAACTGCTCCGCCACCCTGACATCATTGACCCGTGAGGAGATGATGACCGCCACGTTCATCGCCAGAACGCTCAGCAGCGGCGCAATCACGATCATGGCCAGAATCCACTTGGAGCTCAGCAAAGCGGCGTACACCGCCGGCGTCACGATGAACCGCAAGGCCACGGCGTAGATGACGAAGGCAACCCATGTGATGACAATGGCCGGCACGGCCGCAGCCAGGCTCTTGCCGGCCAGCAACTCACCCGTGCCGATGGGCGCGGCCAGGAGCGGCTCCAGGCTGCGCCCCGTCTTCTCCCCGACGATGCTGTAGGCTGCGATGTAGATCGGGATGAACAGCGGCATCAGCAGGAAGAAGAACATGAACTGCTGGCCCAGGATTATCTCCATGACTTCCACAGGTTCCAGGACCGCCAGGGCCGGCGACAATCGAGTATACATCTGCACATCCCCCGCGCTGACCGACCCCGGATCACGAGCCATGAAGTACAGCATCACCAGCGGCATGAGCATGAACAGCATCGGCAGACCAAGGATCATCGACAGAATCAGCTTGTTCTGACGAACCTCGATCCACTCCTTGCGGATGATCGCCCAGGTCTTCACACCAACTCCCTCCCCGTTATCAGTGAACAGTTATCAGTAATCAGTTATCAGTGATCAGTGATCACACTCAGGCCGCCGTCCACTGATCACTGGTTACTGATCACTGTTCACTGTTCACTGTTCACTGTTCACTGTTCACTGTTCACTGTCCACCAGGCTGAAGTACACGTCTTCCAGCGAGTGCTCAAGTTCAGTGACGTACTGCACGGCCGCGCCGGCCTCGACCAACTGGCGCACGATGAGCGGGTTTTGCTCTTCCGGCTCCGGCAGATCGATCACCAACCGGTTGTCCTGGGTATGCACGTGCCGAACAAAGGGCAGGTGCTCCACCAACTCGATGAACCGGGGCTCCAACTGGCTCAACTGGACGACCGTCTGCCGGCCAAACAGCCGGCGTCGCAAGTTCTCCGGCGTGTCCACAGCGATGAGGTGGGTGTTCAGCACGCCGATGCGGTCGCATAGCCGCTGGGCCTCGTCCAGGTTGTGGGTGGTGAGCAGCGTCGTGCGACCCTCTGTGCGCAGTTCCTCGATGAAGTCGCGCACCGTGCGCGCTGCCTGGGGGTCCAGGCCGGCGGTCGGCTCGTCCAGAAACAGCACCGGCGGCTCGTGGAGCAGCGCCCGGGCAATGGCCAGCTTCTGACGCATGCCTTTAGAGAAGCCCCCCACCGGCTCGCGCCGGCGCTCCCACAGGCCCAGCAGCCGCAGAAAACGCTCGATCTGCGCCGGCTGGCGCTCCACCGGCACCTCGTACAGCTCGGCGAAGAACCGCAGATTCTGCTCCGCCGACAACTTGTCGTATAGCCCCGGCGATTCCGTCAGGATGCCCACGCGCCGGCGCACATCCATGTCGTCCGGCCCCAACTGGTAGCCGGCCACCGTCGCCGTGCCGCTGGTAGGCGCAATCAGGGCCGCCAGCATGCGTACTGTCGTGGTCTTGCCGGCGCCGTTCGGCCCCAGCAGGCCGAACACCTCGCCCTCCTCAACAGTCAGGCTCAATTCATCGACGGCGAGCGTCTCGCCAAACCGACGGGTGAGATTGCTTATGTAAATCAAAGAAGAACCCCCTAGCGGTTATCAGTGATCAGTGATCGGTGATCAGTCATCAGTGGCAGGAGTGACGCGGCAAAGGTGACCGGCACTTCCTCAAGCCCGTCGGAGGACCAGTGACGCTGGCATTACGGCC
>JBHHTZ010000311.1:0-5333 GCA_046753605.1 Anaerolineae bacterium | reverse complement strand
ACCTGGACCTGGCCCGGGCGCTGAACCTGCGTTTCATCCATTTGCCGGGGCAAACGAAGGCCGGCTTCCTGGTGAACACGTGCCAGCAGGCCGGCGTTCGCGCGGTTCTGGTCGAGGTTGGCGGCGGACGCTCTCTGGATACGCAGTATCACCAGGCGGTGATCGATGGGCTGGTCAATGTGATGCGGTCTGAAGGAGTGCTGGCTGGCGACCCGGAGCGCGGGCCAGAGCCGTACGTGTTTCGCCGCAAAGACATCGTATCTGCGCCGTGCGCCGGCTTCTTCGGGCCGGCGGTGGAGCTGGGCCAGCGGGTTCGAGAGGGCGACCCTCTGGGGGTCATCACGCCGATTCTAGCGCCGGCCGGTGTTGAGGTCGCATCACCACGGGACGGGATCGTGCTGTATCTGCGGCGAGAGCTGTCCGTTGGGGAGCAGGACAGCCTGGTGCACATCGTATGACGTGTCAGCAGGACGCGAACCCGATGTTGGGCGAGGTCTCCCGACCGATGCCCTGTGCGGGCGGTCGGGTGCATTTATAGGGAAGTCTATGTGCTGGAACCGCCCAGGCGCGGTTTCGACCGCCGGCTCAGGATGTCGGGGGACGCTGAACAGCCTCGTAGTTGGCATCAACGAAGCTCATCAGCACGGCCGAGGCAGCGAACATCTTGGCCATGTCCTCTTCCTCCAGTCGAACCACCTCCAGCGAATCAGATGAGATGCCCAGACCGCGCTCTGTATCGACGCCGCCATACCCCGACAGGTTCACGACCAGAGCACGCTTGCGATTCTCGCCGATGTGCGGCTCTAGCGCGATGCGGAACAGGCCGCCGACTGGCAGCAACTGGTCACCGTCGCGCGCCACGTAGATGCGGACATCGTAGTTCCGTTCCGATTCGCGCCACCAGGCGCGGTGTGGATCGACTTTCTCGCATATTGTGTACGGAAAGGGGCTGCGCCATGCGCCGAACTTCTGCTGATACTCCCCGATGCTTTCCTCGATGACCACTGGAATGGGCGATCGTTCGTCGATGGCATGGACGCCGGCCCCCCCGCTCCCCTGGAAAGGCTTGATGATGAGGTCGCCCTCGGTTCGCCGGTCGGCGCAGATTTCGGCCAACTCATCGACGGTGTGGGCCTGCCAGTACTTGATCGGATACACGTCGAACGGAGCCAGGCGATCAGCGGCCATTTCCACAGCGCGGTAGGTCAAGAACTTGTCGTCGGTGATAGGGAATGACCAGTTGGCCAGCGCTACGTCGAAGCGCTGGCCGTGGCCCATCTGGTAGTGCCGGCGCGCCACGCCGTCGCCGATAATCGCATCGACAGGATGTCCATTCAGGATGACCTTGTCCTCGGCGCCGACGAGGGCCGGCAGCACTGCATCGTAGCCATCCAGGATGATTACGCCCTCGCCCGGCTCCAGCAGCCCCCGAAAGCTCTCCAGCCGCACTACCCGGGCGGACTCGCACAGGCCTCGAGTTACCAGAGCGTCTCGCATCCGCTGTGCCAGGTAGAGCTTCTCGATGAGAAGCGGATCCGGCTTGGGATGACCCATCACGATGAGGGGGGTCGGATCATCGATGAAGCTCAGCATCTCCAGGTAACCGTTGCAGATCAGATCCAGGTCGGGCACGGTGAGGGTCGTGTATCCGCGATTGCTACCGCCGTTCGTTTCCAGTACAACGTAATTGCGGCTGCCGTCGGGGGCGCTGCGGACCATGAAATCCACAGAACCGACGAAGAAGTTGCCGTCGCTGAGCGTAATGAGTTCCTCGTCTGGAATCAGGCGCAAGGCTCGCCGGCAAATACGATCGGTCATGCGCCCATCCTGTCGCCGGCGAATGGGGGCCAGGCTGATGAGCCGATAGCCGCCGATGAGCGGTGAGTAGTCGATCAGCCGTTCGAGCTGATCCAGTTCTGTCACAACGTTTGTGAGCGATCCATTGTTAGACATGAGTATTCCTCCGCTCTAGACTTTTAGTACATACACCGGCGTGAGCCGGGCGACAAGCTCTGCCATTCCGAGTTCAAGTGTTCGCAGCACCACTTTGCGCCCGCGATACTCGTAGGGCAGGTCCCGTACGCCGGCCATGATCTGCTGTCCGCGCCCCGTAGCCAGGTCCACCTCAAAGTACCGTTCCCCGTTGATCTCGTGAACGGCGGTGACGTCCAGGATGTGGGGGAAGACGTAGCCGCCGCCGTGGGGCAGCAGGTTGGCTGACGTGAGCAGTTCATACACGCCCAGTCTGTGGGCGCGCTTCTCGAAGCCCAGGTTCTCTATCGTTTCGGGGCTGAGGTTGGGCCGGCCACGCATCAGGTAGGCCGGCAGGTCAGGGCGCAGCCCGATGGGGTAGATGTGATCTGCGTCACTGAAGCGGTAACAGCCCAGGACGATCTGGTTGGGGTGAGTCAGCCCCTGATGGTTGTCATTGTTGATCAAGCTGTATCTGTCGAAGAGGTGATCGGCAGCGTAAAGACGTCGCCTCTGAACGAATGAGTCGACATAACGATAGAAGTCGAAGTACTGACGTGCGTCATCCTCCGTGAGCACCCGCAGAGGACCAAAAGGCGTGTCGAAGACCTTCATGCGGGCCTGGAGAGCCGGGCTGATGTCCCAGTAAAGGCCCGGCCCGTGCGGTGTTTCGCCTCGTAGTTCAGCGCCGGCGAAGTGCATCATGAAGAGGTACGGGGGCAGGTGCATGTCGGCCAGCGCCTCCACTCGAAACAGGTCGATGAAGTGGTTGCTCTTCCCGAAGTCCCAACGGATGGGCACGCCATCAATCTCCACCGATTCATGCGTCAGGGCGTGGACCCGGTCCAGGAGGTCGCGGCTGTACGGCAGATACTCCAGCCCGCCAACGATCATCCCGCAGGCGTTCGGTTTCAGGTCCAGGATCATCAAATCCAAGCTGCCATTGCCCCAGGTGAGACTGCCGCCGTAGCCGAAACCACTGCGCCAGCGGTTGGCGTTGCGGGTTACGGTGAGGTCGGGGGCGGAGACGAAGGTGGCATTGGCCGGCAGCCCCAGCCGCTCCTGGATCCAGTGGATCTTGGCCAGGCCGTACCGCATGTTCGCCAGGCCCAGACGGGAACCACTATCCGGCAGTCCGGTCGAAAAGATGTGCTCCTCGGCTCGCCGAAGCCGCGCCTCCGTGCCCATGGTGGTCTGTGTTCTTCTCACTGACAAACGGTTCAGTCGCTGCTGGCAATGTTTAGGGAACTTTGAATACGGAGTGGTTGGGAATTATACCATGCTGGGGTGGGTGGGGCAAGATGGAGTCCCCGACCGAGCCGCCTTTGCCTCGGTCGGGGGGGCTGTGTTCGGTAGTTTACGCTCGCCAGTGATCGCCAGGTCCCGGCCTTGCGCGACGAAAATCTGCCAGGATCAGCGGCCTCAGACGGGGATCTGGCGATCCCCTTTGAGCAAATAACCACCGAAGGATTTCCGCCGAGCTGGACTAGGCCGGCACGGCTGCCATTTGCAGGAGCTCGGCCGTGCGTGTTGCGCGAGCGGTATCCCGGGCCGGTATGAGACTGGCCAGACGCGCCCGCCAGGGCGCCATGTCGAAGCCCTCTGGCTGGGCCTGATAGGTGTCGATCAGTTCGCGGTAGAAGCGCGTGATCTGCCCGGCCAGTTCGGCTGAGTACTCGCGGCCTTGAATCTTCAGGGTATCGACGCCCAGATCGATGTACGCAGGAATTCTCTCCAGAACAAAGAATGCATCATTCCGCAGATGGGCGCCGTCCATCATCATGTCTGCACCCTGGTACACGCCCCAGTCTTGCAGACACACCCGGTGGCACAGGCCGCCGCGATTGGGGCTGCCGTAGAAGTGATTCTTGCCTGCCCCGTCAATGGCATGTTCCTGGCGAATGAACGGACTCATCCAACACTTGCCCAGGTGCGTGTAGCAGGTATTGGCATGGATCAGGATCTCGACTCTGACGCCTGTCTTCTTTTGGCGATCCACTGTCTCCTTCCAGCTCATCTTGACATCGTTGACAATGAGGGAAACGCCCAGGTCTTCGTAGAAGCGTACCTCTTCGAGGTTGGTGATGCAACAGCCTACGCTGGCGTGAATGTTCATTTCGGGGAATTGCTGACGCACAGCCCAGATGCAGCCGACATCGGCCATGATCAGGTCACGGACGCCCCATCTGGCGTAGCGCTCTACTTTCGCCAGCAGGGCGGGCAATTCTCCGGCTGTCGGGTGTGTGTTGAATGCCACCCGCAGCTTCTTCCCTCGCTCCAACAGATAGGAGCTGGCGGTCTTGATTTCGGCGTCGGGGAGCTCCCACTGGGACGTACGCCGGCTCCATCCTCTGGGGCCAACGTAGACGGCGTCAGCGCCATTCGCGGCCACCGCCATTACCTGCTCAAGACTTCCGCCGGGTGCTAACAGCTCAACCATGTTGGTGTTCCTCCTTTGTGTTTGCTGGTGTAGTGTCCGAACTCTCTTCTTCGCCAACGGATGGGAGGTGACCGGCCGGCTACGCGGGCTGCGTAGCGCCGGCGCCGTTTGCGCTGATATACAGGCGGCCGGATCGGCCAAAATAGAAGCCATTGCAAAAGCCGTGACTGGAGTGGGGCCGCAGGACGTCCCACCACTCCTCCTTGATCCGCCATTGCCCCGACTCTGCGCGGGCAATGGCATCGGCGTAGACGCGGCCCACCTCCGACTGATAGGCAGGTGTTTCTGAGATAGTCTCAATGCGGAAAACGCGGTACCCCCTTGCCAGGAGATGTGGAATATGTTCTAGCATACAGACATCGCGCCCGCTGGTAACTCCCTTACCCAGACTCTTCAGTTCCCAGTCCTCATAGTGCAGAAAGTACTCTTCCTGACATGCCTCCGGACACGACAGGCCCAGCGTACTGGCGCCGGTCAGCAGAAAGCAGGACTCGGACACGCCTAGTGGCATCTTGCCATGTAGCAGAATCTCGAACTCGGCCGGCACGCGGCTGTTGATCAGGTCGGTCTCAGAAAGGCTCACCTCGTAGTTGGGTGTGATCCTCGTCGCACCGAGTTCAACAAACTTCCGCGCGGTGAGATCCGTGTAGACGTTGGCAAAGGCTCCCATGTGCACACGGAGGGACGGGAATTCCTGCGCCACGATGCGCAAGACCCCAAGATTGTGTACCTCGACTGCATCGGCCTGGGAGGTGGCCGCGACCTCCAGAACGCGACGTACCTGATCCAGGTCTGGCGTGAGGGGGGCTGCATACGTGCTGACATACGCCTTCTTGCCGGCGGCGTGGAGAATCTCGACGGCGGTTCGCAGATCGTCGAGGGCTTCCAGGAAGTTGCGCTCGTAGAGCCGGCAGTAGATGTT
>JBHHTZ010000310.1:0-5359 GCA_046753605.1 Anaerolineae bacterium | reverse complement strand
CCTCCTCGACAGTCAGGCTCAAATCATCGACGGCGAGCGTCTCGCCAAACCACCGTGTGAGATTGCTTATGTAAAGCAAAGAAGAACCCCCTGTGCAGTGATCAGTTATCAGTAATCAGTGATCAGTGATCAGATTTTGCTCACTGATGACTGTTTACTGATTACTGATCACTGTTTACTGATCACTGTTTACTGGCTACTGGCTACTGGCGCAGTCGCGGCGAATCGAACCACAGGCCGGTAATCCGGTGCTCGCCGGCCGGCTCGAACACCACACGCACGGTCACGCCATCCTCCTGCTCAAAGCTCGCACTGTAGATCACGACGATGAAGCCCGAGCGCTTTTCCACGCGGGTGACGTCCCTGGAGACATAGGCGCCGATCTTCTCGACGATGCCGGCGCGGGTTGTGGCGAAGCCCGATTCGTCCAGCGCTTCCCGCATTTTGGCGCTGAAATCGCGGGAGAAGGCAGGGTAGTCGCCGGCGTTTAAGCCGGCCAGCAAGTTGTCGGTCAGCGGCTCAGCGTACGCCAGCACCGCTTCCCGATCAGCGCCGGTCAACACCTGCACGCCCGAACTACACGCAGCCAGTCCGATCACCAAGATCAGACAAGCGGCGGTGAGCCATCGAGAAAAATTGCCTTTACGACTCACGAAACACCCCTTATCCAGTGGACAGTGGGTAGTGGGTAGTGGTCAGACTCTCACAACTGACCACTATCCACTACCCACTATCCACTAACCGAGCACCAGCGGCGCCAGCACGTGCAACACAATGTCAGCGCTAAAGTGGGCCACCATCGCCGCCAGCAGACCGCGACGCCAGTACAGCCAGCCGAAGACCACGCCGGCCAGCCCGTTCAGCACCACCGCCCGCGTGACAACCAACGCGGTGAGGGGCAGGATGGCGGCCGTGGCCGGCAGATGCCCCAGGCCGAACAACACCGCCGCCAGCAGATTGGCCGTCCACACCACGCCGGCGCCCGGCTGCTCCGAACGGGTCAACTTCGAGCCCAGCCACACTAACAGCGTCATCACGCCAAAGCGCAGCAACAGTTCCTCGTTGATGCCGCCGTAAAACGAGGCCAGAAAGCCCTGCCACGCCGGCGGACCTGTGCTGATCTCCGGGCTCGCGCTGAGGCGCGGCGCGAAAACGCCCACCTCCAGGGCGAGAATGGCAATGGCGGAGGCTGCGCCGGCCATGCTGGCCGGCGCCAACAGCAACCGGAATCGAGACGGAACATCCGGCTCGCCGGCCAGCCAGCCCCGAAGGATCGGCGCGCCCAGGCCAACCTTGCGGCCCAGCGACAGCCCCAACCCGACAGCAACCGCGAACAAGACCAGGTTTTCACCGATCTGCAAGATCAGGAGCAGCCACAGCGGGATGGGGAGAGGCGGAAGCGGTCCGCTCAGGCTGAGGGAATAAGGAATGATTCCCAGGAGTCCGATGACTGCCCCCAACATCAGGAGGCCAAACAGCTTCCAGGTCAGCCGGCGATCGGCTTGTTGTTCTTCCGCACTCAAGGTTATCTCGGCCATGTCCCCCTCGGAACTATCCGGTTTGGCGTTAGTCATTGTTTCGGCCACTTGTAGCGCAACTTGGTAAATTGCGCCTGGCAAGTTGCCAACTTGCCCTACATTTTTGCGCTTATCTGGCCCAAACGATGACCAGCGCCTCCGGTTTCATTTAGCATTACGACGGAGCCAGGCAGGGGTTTCGGAAAACGGCAGACCACACCAGACCCTAAAGGTTTTGGAAACCTTTAGGGTCTGCCACACCTCACGTTTCCAGAACCGGCAAGGGGAGTTTCGGCCGGTCGCTGAAGTCTGGCAGCTTTGGCGGATGCTCAGCCAGCAGCTTCTGGATCTCCTGGATGCCGCGATCGAGCTGCGGGTCATCGCCGGCCACGTAGTCCTGCGGCCGGATTTCCACCTCGATGTCCGGCTCGGTTCCGTAATTCTCCAACCCCCAACCCACATCCTCGAACCAGAAGGAGAACTCCGGCTGGGTGGTGATCCCGCCATCTACCAGCGACGCGCGCGGGCTGATGCCGATCACCCCACCCCAGGTGCGCTTGCCGATCAGGGGTCCCAGATTCATCATCTTGAAGGCATGGCTGAACATGTCGCCGTCGGAGCCGGCCTGCTCGTTCGTCAGCGCCACCAGCGGCCCCATTACGGACTCGGATGGGTACGGGATGGGTTCACCCCAGCGCTGCACGTCGTAGCCCAGCCGGCGACGCGCCAGCTTCTCCAGAACGAGTTGCGAGACGTGACCACCGCCGTTGAACCGCACATCCACGATCAGCCCCTCGCGTTCGACCTCGGCCAGGTAGCCTCGGTGGAACTCGGCGTAGCCTTTCGGCCCCATGTCGGGGACGTGGACGTAGCCGACGCGGCCATCCGTGGCCTCGTGTACCCGCCGGCGGGCAGCCTCCACCCATTCGCGATAGCGGGCCGGCATCTCACTGCGCAGCGCCTTCACCGTGACACTGCGCGGCTCCTCGTCCCCGGCAAAGGTGAGCAGGACTTCTTCGCCGGCCTGGTTCACCAGCAACTCCTGTGGCGAAAGCTCGCGGTTCACCCGGCGGCCATTCACCGCAATAAGCCGATCGCCGGACTTCACGTTCACCCCTGGATTCACCAGCGGTGAACTCGTCTTCTCATCCCACACATCGCCACGAACAATGTCCATCACAAGCCAACTGTCCGTATCGGCATCGTAGCGCAGATCCGCTCCCAGGAAGCCCTGGTCGTAGTGGGGCTCAGGTGGGTAATCGCCGCCCATCTCGTAGGCATGCGACGTACCCAACTCGCCCTGCATCTCCCACATCAGATCGGAAAACTCCGACCGGGTGGCGACTCGCCTCACCAGGGGGAGATAGCGCTGATAGACCGCCTGCCAATCGACGCCCGACATGTCCTCGGTCCAGAACTGATCGCGCTGGAGACGCCACGCTTCGCGGTACATCTGCTCCCACTCGGCCCGGGGTTCCACAGACACCTTGATTCGGTAGAGGTCCAGCCAGCCGGTCTTGCGCGTCGGCGACCAGCCGTCTTTGTCCGGCTTCACGCCGGCCTTCAACACCCGCAGCCGGTTGCCGGCGCGGTAGATGAGTGTCTTCGCATTCAGCGAGATATCGAAGCTGGTGATACCCTCAATTAGCACGTCGTGACTCTGCTCCTCAAAATCGTAGACCTCCAACTTGCCTCTGGCCGCCGGCGCTGAGTTGCTATACCACGACTGATTCAACGTGCCACGGAGCGGATACGAGGAGAAAAGCACCTTACCCTTGATGCCACGTATCTGCCCGTAGCGTCCTTCTGGCGCCGTGAAGGCTACAACACGATCGGCGATCCCTTCCAGATCGATTTCGACGAGCGGCTCTTCCTCGGCCTTGTCCTCTTTCTCCTTCTCCTTCTCCTGCTCCTTCTTCGCCTCGTCGTCTTCGCTCCCGTTGTCCGATTCGTCTGAGTCCTCTTTCTTGACCTTCTCGCCTGGCGCACGGGGAATCGGAATGAAGGGCGACGGCAGGTCCGCCTGTAAGGTGATCAGGTACGGCCGGACGCCCCACGGGAAGTTTAGATCGAAGTGCAGATTGTCGTAGACCGGGTCGAAGTCGCGGTAGGACAGGAAGTAGAGATACTTCCCGTCGGGGTCGAAGGCCGGCCCCACATCCCGCAAGACCGGCCGGGTGATAGGCCACGTTTCGCGAGTCTCAACCCGACACAGCTTGATGATCGACGTCTGCTGGCTGTTGAAGAAGCCGTAGGCAATCCAGCGGCCGTCGGGGGACCAGGCGATACCTCGAATGCGGCTGTGCCGGCTCCGATCGAGCACGTGAGCCTCCCGCGCCTGCACGTCAACCAGGATCAGCTCGTTGCGATGGTTGGTCAGCGCCACCAGGTTGTGCTCCTCGTCCGCGTCGGGGGCGGCTTTGGGCGACACCGCCAGGCTCACGGGCCGGCCTATGTCCAGCCCTTCCAGGCGCACTGGCTCCGCGCTCTCGTCAGCGTGGTGTATCTCCAACGCTTCTTCGCCGGCCGCATCGCTCACCACCACAAGACGCTTGCCGTCCCTCAGCCAGGACGCCAGCCGATACCGGACGCCGGTGAGCTCGCCATGCTGCACAACAGCACCCTCCCAGTTGGCCATCGTGAACGGCCTGCCCCGAGAGGTCGCGGCCACGGAATGACCCTCGGGATGCACGTCGTAACCCTGCAAGTAGTCGTCGGCATCCACGAACTTGCGGTTGCGCTGCACCTGCGGGCTGTGGAACTCGACGTCGATCTGCTGTATCTCGCCGGTGGCCGGATCGAAAACGTAGAGGTCTGCGCCGGCATGGTACACAATGCGCCGGCCATCCGTTGCCGGATGACGCACGTAGTAGTCGGCATGATGCGTGTGCCGGCGCAGGTCGTCTCCCGTCCCTTCGACGGCGCTCAGGGCAGGCGGCGAACAGGAGTACAGGTTCCCAACCCCCTCATGATCCGATACGAAGTAGATGCGCTCCCCAACCCACAGCGGCAGGGCCAGGTTACCTTCGAGTTGGATAAGCCGGCGCCACTCGCCGCTTCCATCGGGGTCAATCCACAGATCGCCGGTCAGGCCGCCGCGGTACCGCTTCCAGCGTGCCAGGTCGGTGGTGTTGCGGCCGATCACCATCCCGCCGTTGGGGCCACATCCTGAGGACCCTCCCGAGTCTATCGAGGGGCCCGTCGAAGGAGCGTAGGAGATGCTCATGGCCGGCCCGGTCGGCAACTGCTGCGGCTCGCCGCCATCGGCGCTGATAGTATACAGGTTGTACAGACGGAAAAAGGGCTGGCCGGCGTTGCTGGCGAAGATGATGGATCCGCCGTCGGGGGTCCAACCGACCACGCGGGAGGTGGCGCCAAGATACGTCAGCCGTTTGGCCGGCCCGCCAACGGCCGGCATGGTGTAGACCTCAGGATAGCCTTCGTCCCGCCCGGTGAAAGCCAGCGTCGAACCGTCTGGCGAGAGGGCCGGTGTGGAGGCCTGACCCAGGTTCGATGTCAGCCGGCGAGCGATGCCCCCCGACGCCGGCGCCGTCCACAGATCGTCTTCGCACACAAACACGACCGTATCATCATGGATCGTGGGAAATCGATAGTAGCCTGCTTCTGTCATCACCTGGCCTTTCCAATTTCATGAAATCCCTTATCTCAGGGTTACTACTCAGCCGCTCCCGCCGGATCCCTTCGACATGCTCAGGACAAGCGCCAGATCCGGCGGCTGAAAGAGCGAAACCGCGTTGGTCCCGTGGCCCTCGGCCTGGATTTGACAATCCAGGCCGAGCAGGCTGAGTAGCAACCCAATACCTTTCAAATGAGCGGCGTTC
>JBHHTZ010000309.1:0-5360 GCA_046753605.1 Anaerolineae bacterium | reverse complement strand
AGAATCAAACAACTTGCGCGTTTGCTCCCGCCGGATTGCCAAATCCGGCGGCTTGTGGCCTGGATTTGGCAATCCAGGCAGAGCACAACAGGTAAGTTACTTTATCCCGAGTCCCAAGCAGTCTACCGGCTACAACGGCTCAAGGTCATCCAAATCGATCTCGACCCGTCGCACGTTGTCCATAAATTCCACCAGTATTCGCACCCTGTCGGTCGCCGAGAGATGTGTATCGAACACAGCTTCGAAGTCTTGCATAAGCCCGGATTTGATACGCACCCTGTCGCCGGGCCTGAATGGGCTGAAGGTCCCCTCGCGCGTAAGCTGCTCCAACTGCTCCTTCAGGCGGTC
The DNA here is from genome assembly GCA_046753605.1 of Anaerolineae bacterium. Taxonomy (GTDB): domain Bacteria; phylum Chloroflexota; class Anaerolineae; order Epilineales; family JAANWY01; genus JBHHTZ01. The sequence goes on along the minus strand of JBHHTZ010000309.1, from coordinate 5,012 downwards.
GATGATGTCGTCCGGCACCGGCGTCGGCCCATTGCCCAGGCTGACAATACGCGTCAACCCAGGCGTCCATTGCACATCAGACAGGCCGACACGATCGAAATCCACCCGGACAAACATGTAGCGGGGGAAGAATGGCTTTTCAAGCATGCGCCCGCGCTGGCGCACCTGGATCATGGGGACGTAAGTTTCAATGCCCTTCTCGCCTAGAATCTCACCGACCTGCTGTTCGCGGCGAGGCTTCGTAAACAGTGCATACCACGACTCCATAAGCTAACCAACCTCCTTCGAATCGCGCCGCCAGTAGTATACCCGCAACGCCGGCCGGCTGTCAAATGAGCCAGCTCACCCCCTCGGCGGTCCGCGACTTGACGAAGCCAGACATTGCCTCTATGATCTCACCAACATCTCTGCGTTCGGCAAGAGCCTGCCTCCACGTTCGGCAAGGTCTCCTGACCGCCGCCGCGATCATCAAATGGTTTCCTCAATACGGGAAAGAACCGACAAACCATGGAACAAACTCTGATACTCCCCTTTCACACGGACGACGCAACCCTGGACAACGCCGGCGGCAAAGGACTGAACCTGGCCAAGCTGGCGCGCGCCGGCTTCCCCGTGCCACCCGGCTTCATCATCACCACACACGCATATCGCACCTTCGTTGACGCCAACAAGCTGCAACCAAGCATCCTCCAACTCGCCGGCGACGCCCGACCCGACGACCCGACCTCCCTGGAAGACACCTCCCAGGCCATCCGCCATCTCTTCCAGCAAGGATCGATCCCCCAACCTCTAGCCGACGCCGTCCGCACCACATATCACGCCCTCCCCCAATTCACAATTGACAATTCCATCGCCATCCATCAAAGCTACAATGAGCTGTCCAAATCTGAAATCCCAAATCTGAAATCTGAAATCGCCATCGCCGTCCGCTCCTCCGCCACGGCCGAAGACCTGCCCGGCCTGTCCTTCGCCGGCCAGCAGGACACCTTCCTCAACGTAATCGGCGACGAGGCGCTGCTGGAGGCGGTAGTGAACTGCTGGAGCAGCCTGTGGACAGCGCGCGCCATGGGCTACCGCGCTCGCAACGGCATCTCCCACGCGGAGGTGGCCCTGGCCGTCGTCGTGCAAGAGATGGTCCAGAGCGAGTCTTCGGGGGTGCTGTTCACGGCTAACCCACTGACCGGCAAACGCACCGAGACCGTCATCGACGCCACGCTGGGCCTGGGCGAGGCGCTGGTGGCCGGCCACGTCGAGCCCGACCACTACGTGATAGACACCCTCACCGGCCGCATCACCGGCAAGACGCTGGGCGCCAAGGCGCTCTCCATCCGAGGGCAGGCCGGCGGCGGCACTATCACCATCGACGAAGACGCCTCCGAACAACAGGCGCTGCCCAATGCAGTGATTGTCGAACTGACGCAGATGGCCCAGCAGGTCGCTGATCTCTACGAAACGCCGCAGGACATGGAATGGGCCTGGGCCGATAGGCGTCTGTTTCTGTTGCAGTCCCGCCCGATCACTTCACTGTACCCCATACCCGAGGGCATGGATCCGGAGCCGTTGAAAGTGATGTTCTCCTTCGGCGCCGTGCAGGGCATACTCGGCCCGATGACGCCCCTGGGTCAGGATGCAATCCGCGGGCTCGCCGCCGGCGCTGGCGGCATCTTCGGTTATCACCTCACCCCCGCAACGCAACGCATTGTCTTCGAGGCCGGCGAGCGGCTCTTCCTCAACTTTGCCCCTCTGTTGCGTCACGGGATCGGGCGAAGACTGACCCGCGCTTTCCTTGGCGTGATCGAACCCGGTACCGCCCAGGCCGTTGACGAGCTTTGGGACGATCCGCGATTGGCGGTGACAACCGGCCGGCTGAGCCCGGATGCCCTTATGCGGATCGGACGTGTGCTTGCACCGCTGGTCGGTCGATTCATCCTGTGCCTACTGCGACCGGACGCGGAGCGAGTGCGCTTCCAAAGTTGGCTCGAAGAGCTGCTCGCCGACTTCGAAGCCCGAAGTGCAGCCGCAATGACCCTGGCCGCACGAGTCGCGCTGCTCGAAGATGTACTCGACACGATGTTTCTCGTGTTGCTGCCCGCTTTTGTGCCTCGCATGGCCGGCGGCATGGCCACCCTCAACCTCCTCAATCACCTGGCGTCCGACCTGCCCGATGGCCGATCGATGGTGCTGGAGATCACCCGAGGACTACCCCACAACGTCACGACAGAGATGGACCTGGCCCTGTGGGACACTGCTCGCGCGATCAAGGCGGATCCAACGTCGGCGGATCGTTTCGAAGCCACAGACGCAGCAACGCTGGCCTCCAGCTACCTGGCCAGCCAACTACCCGCCACGACACAGACTGCCATCGCCGGCTTCCTGCAGCGCTACGGCATGCGCGGTGTCGGCGAGATCGACCTGGGCCGGCGTCGCTGGCGCGAGGACCCAACGCAGATCATGCAGGTGTTGCAGAGCTACCTGCGCATCGAGAATGCCGAGCAGGCGCCAGACGCGACCTTTAAGCGTGGAGCAGCCTCAGCCGAAGCAGCCATCAACCGCCTTGCCAAAGCGGTACGCCGGACACACCGGGGCCGGCTCAAAGCGCGGCTGGTGAAGTTCGCAGCGCGGCGCATGCGGGCGCTGGCCGGCCTGCGGGAGAGCCCCAAGTTCTTCGCCATCCGCCAGATGGGCATCGTGCGAAACGGGCTGCTCGAAAGTGGTCGAGAACTGGTCGCCCAGGGCATTCTGGCTCAGCCCGAAGACATCTTTTTCCTGCACCTGCCTGAACTGAAGGCGCTGGCCGCAATATCGTTCGCCGAAGGTCTCCCGACCGAGGCGATGCAATCGTTCGCCGAAGGTCTCCCGACCGAGGCGCAGCGGGCTCGGTCAGGAGACCTTCGCCCATCACAGGACCCTGGCTCATTACAGACGCACGATTGGCAGGCGCTGATCGCCGAGCGACGCCAGACTTACCAGCGCGAAGAGCTGCGCCGGCAGGTGCCGCGTCTGCTCCTGAGCGACGGGCAGGCTTTTTACGAAGGGATCAGCGCGCCGGCCGGCTCCGGCGACGGCGACATGACCGGCAGCCCGGTCTCACCCGGCGTCGCAGAAGGCGTCGTGAACGTGGTGCTGGACCCCCACACAGCGCAGTTGGCGCCGGGCGAAATCCTGGTCTGCCACGGCACCGACCCGGCGTGGACGCCGCTCTTCCTGGCCGCCGGCGGGCTGGTGATGGAAGTGGGCGGCCTCATGACCCACGGCGCTGTGGTGGCGCGAGAGTACGGCATCCCGGCCGTGGTCGGCGTGGATCAGGCCACCACACGCCTGAGAACGGGTCAGCGTGTGCGTGTCGATGGCTCAGACGGTCAAATAGTGATCTTGGGGCCTGCCGAATGACGGCGGATTGCTCTACAGGACAGCCTGGCGTACAATCATGATGCGCAGAGAATCTGTGATTGCAGAACCTCTGATGGAGGACGGGTAATGGGTGCAACAGTTCAGGTACGCAAGCGAGGAACGTTGACTCTGCCGGCCGAACTACGGGCCAAGTACAGGATTGAGCCTGGCGACACGTTCCATCTCGTCGATCTGGATGGCATTTTCGTGCTAACCCCGATGGCGCCTATGGTTCCTGAATTGGCTCGAGAGATCGAGCGCGCTCGAATTGAGGCTGGTCTGACGATCGAAGAACTGCTCCAAGGGCTACGCGAGCAACGGGAACGATACGATTAGCATTTCAACCCTACCGGCGGTCGGCCCGTCGTCCAACCGCCTGGCGAATTCCTCCGGACCGTACGCAGCCAACTCACTATGCTGTGATGGAATCACTCGGGGCCCGGTCGTCTCTCCCAGAGAGGCCGGCGCCCGCCCAACTGGTGGTGTGTGAATTGTTAATTCACAATTCGTGAGCACAGATCTTGTCTCCTCTACAAAGAATCTTCTCCTCCAAGGAATTCACCCCCATTCTGGCCTTCATTCGCCTGGGCCGGCCTCACTTCCTGGCCGGCGGGTTCCTGCTACACGGCCTCGGCGTGGCCATCGCCCTCTACACGGGCGTGCCCCTCAAGCTGTCGGCGCTGCTGTGGGGCCAGGTGGCCGTCACCGCCACCCAGTTGATGACCCACTACGGCAACGAGTTCTTCGACTTGCCGGCTGACCAGGCCAACCCCACGCCGACGCGCTGGGCCGGCGGCAGCCGGGTGCTGCCGGAAGGGCGCCTGCCGCCCCAAGCGGCGCTTGCCACGGCGGTTGTCTTCGGTCTGCTGGCCCTGGCGGCGGTCGCGGTGCTGGCGTGGGTGATACAACCAGGCATGCTGACTGCCGCATTGTTGATTCTGGCGCTGGTGCTGGCGTGGGAATACAGCGCACCGCCGCTGCGACTCCACTCCCGAGGGCTGGGTGAACTGACAGTGGCACTTGTGGTGGCAGGGTTGACGCCGCTGGTGGGCTTCTACCTGCAATCGGGCCGGCTGGGTCTGCTGCCGCTACTGGCGGTCGTGCCGCTGGGCTGCCTCCAGTTCGCCCAGATGCTGAGCATCGAATTTCCCGACCGGGCCGGCGACGACGCCGTGGGAAAGCGCACGCTGGTGGTTCGTCTGGGTGGGGCCAGGACAGCCCGCCTGTTTGGCTTCGCCCTGCTGGCAGCCTACGCCGCGTTGCCGGCGCTCGTCTTCATCGGCCTTCCGCCTGCAGTGGCAGCGGCGGCCGGCCTGACAGCACCGCTGGCGTTCTGGCTGGGCCGGCGGGTTCTGCGTGGCGACTGGGCCGAGCCGGCGCGGTGGGACAGCCTGGCTTTTTGGAGCATCACCCTGCTGATAGGCACGGCGGTGGCGGAGCTTCTGGCCTTCGTATGGTTGCTTTTCAGGTCTCCACTCACGCCGCAGTAATGACTTATGATGAATTGAAGAAATAGCCTGCGTATCGCAATGACCAACTGCATCTCAGCCCACGCATATATGTCATTCCGAACCCCTTCGGCAGGGCTCAGGGCAGGCTCCGGTGAGGAATCCCTGAGACCG
>JBHHTZ010000308.1:0-5362 GCA_046753605.1 Anaerolineae bacterium | reverse complement strand
GTAGTGCGTACTGCGTATTCCGTCTCACGCACTACGCACTACGCAGTGCGCAGCACGCAGTAGGAGGAGCACATGAACATTATCGTTGCCGTCAAACAAGTCCCTGACCTGGTCGAGGAACTGGAGATCAATGCAGAAGGCACGGGCCTGGACCCCGATGTGTTGAGTTTTGTGCTCAACGAATTCGACGACCACGCGCTGGAAGAGGCACTGTTGCTGAAGGAGGAGGCCGGCGGGACCGTCACTGTCGTCGGCGTGGATACCACCGGTGAGCTTGACCAGGCGCTCTACACGGCCATCGCCAAGGGCGCCGACCAGGCGATCGCGATCGTTGACGATTTCGAAGAAGAAGGTCTGAGCAGCCACGCCATGGCGCAACTGCTGGCCGACGCCATCCGCGACGTGGACTACGACCTGATCCTGGTCGGCGTCCAGGCGGCCGATGACCTGGATGGGCAGGTAGCCCCCATGCTGGCCGCTCACCTGGGGCTGCCCCATGTTGGCGTAGTGACCGGCGTTCAGGTGAGCGATGGGGTGGCCGCGGTGCACAAGGAGTACTGGGGCGGCATCATGGTCGAGATGGAGGTGAGTCTGCCGGCGGTGCTGGGCATCCAGGCCGCGCGTCAGGCCCCCCGCTACGCCCCGGTCAGCCGGGTGCGCCAGGCCATGAAGCAGGCCACCATCGAGGAAATCGAGGTGGACGAGGCGCCCGGAGCGCCGATAGCCCCCGTGCAGCGCATGTTCACCCCCGAGGCCACCGGCCGCGCCGAGTTCATCGAGGGGGATGAGGAGGACGCGGCGGAGAGGATTGTGGAAATCTTGCAAGAACGAGGAATTGTGTAGATGTTAGCATTGCATACTGCGTATTGCGTACTGCGTAAACGGAGCACGCGATACGCAATACGCAGTACGTAGTACCAGAGGAGAACCCACTATGTTTCATACCATCTTCGTCATTGCCGAACACTTAAAAGGCGAACTCACCGAACCCACCTTTGAGGCACTGGGCGCGGCCCGCATCCTGGCCGACAGCGAGGGCGGCCAGGTCGTCGGACTGCTGCTGGGTCACGGGGTTGAGAACCTGGCCGGCCAGATGGCGGCCGCTGATCGGGTCCTGGCGGTGGACGACCCGGCCCTGGCCGATTTCACCCCCGATGCCTACCTGGCTGTGCTGGAATCCCTCCTGCGCGAGCACCAGCCGCGTCTGACGTTGCTCCTCAACACGGCCATGGGGATGGACCTGGCAGCCGCGCTTTCCGTCCGCCTGGACTGGCCCCTGGTGGCCTACTGCAACGGTCTGCGGGCCGAAGACGGCGCGGTAGTCACCGCCAGCCAAGTTTACGGCGGCAAGGTGATGGCTGAGTGTGCCCTGGCAGATGGGCCGGCCCTGGTTTCGGTGCTGGCCGGCGCTTTCCCCGCCGATGCAGGTCGCGCCGGCGATCCACCGGACGTCGAGGCGGTGTCGCCGCCGGCGGCTCTGGACGGGCTGCGCACTCGCTTCCGGCAACTCATCGAGCCGGAGGCCGGCGATGTGGACATCACCCGCGCCGATGTGATTGTCTCCATCGGGCGGGGCATCCAGAGCGAGGAGAACATCGAGGTGGCCGAGGAGCTGGCGGAAGCGCTGGGCGGGGTGGTGGCATCGTCCCGCCCCATCGTGGATGCCGGCTGGCTGCCACGCACCCGACAGGTAGGCAAGTCCGGCATGACCGTCAAACCCAAGCTCTACCTGGCCCTGGGCATCAGCGGCGCGCCAGAGCATGTGGAGGGCATGAAGGACGCCGAACTCATCATCGCCGTCAACACCGACCCCAACGCCCCCATCTTCGACGTGGCTCACTACGGTGTGGAGGCGGACCTGTTTGATGTGGCGGAGGCGTTGGTGGAGGCGTTGGAGGGGTAAGGAACTGTGCTTACGCTGCCGGAACGCATTTTCTTCATCTTGCTGGCTCTGGGGTGTGTGGGGCTGACTGCACGCGGGTTCTACCACATCTACCGCGTGGTCACACGGGGAGAGGGCCGGCCACCGCTGGGGCTGTTCATGCGCCGGCTGATCCCTGTCAGCCTGGACATCCTGCTCCAGCGGCCCATCATCCGCACGCGACGGTGGGCGAGTTTCTTCCACGCCCTGGTGTTCTTCGCTTTCACGTTTTACGGCCTGGTCAACCTCCTGGACCTGGCCGAGGGCTTCGTGGGCTTCAGCACCCTCCACCGGGGTGGACTCTTCGGCCTGTACAACCTCATCGCTGACCTGTTGAGCGTCGCCGGGTTGATCGGCATGGCGGCGCTGCTCATCCGGCGCTTCGGACTGAAACCCTTTGGTTTCAACCCGGGGGTGTTGCTCCAGCCCGAAGTGCCGAGGGGCATTCCCCGAGATTCCCTCATTGTGGGGCTGTTCATCCTGTTCCACGTGGGTTCCCGCTGGCTGGGCCAGGCTTTCCGCATCGCTGAGTCCGGTAGTTTTGACATCACTCAACCCACTGCCAGCCTTGTGGCGGGATGGCTGGGCGGGTCGATGGCTGAGGGTACCCTTACGGCCGGCGTCCACGTCACCTGGTGGCTGGCGTTGGGGCTGATCCTGCTCTTCCTGCCCTATTTCACCTACTCCAAGCACATCCACCTCTTCATCGCGCCGCTGAACTGGATTCTGCGCGAACAGCAGCCCCTGGGCCGGCTGGACCCTCCGACCCGGGATGGTGAGGGGGCCAGTCAACTGGACCACCTGCGCTGGTACCAGCTCCTGGATGCCTACGCCTGCATCATGTGCAACCGCTGCCAGGACGTCTGCCCGGCCCACAGCACCGGCCAGCTCCTCAGCCCGGCCGCTCTGGAGATCAACAAGCGTTACTTTCTCAACCAAAATCTGGCCGCTTTCGCCAATAGACAGTCCATGCCTGAACCGGCAGTGGCAGCAGACCAGTCCGAAATCCGAAATGGTTTCGATACGCCTACGGCTACTCAACCCAGGTCGAAATCCGAAATCCGAAATCCGAAATCCGAAATCGAAATGAATCCGCCGCCACTGCTGGAGATGGCCATCCCGAAAGAGGCCGTCTGGGCCTGCACCACCTGCGCTGCCTGCGTGAACATCTGCCCTGTCGGGAACCGTCCCATGCTGGACATTGTGGACATCCGCCGGGGTCTGGTGTACGAGGGGGATGAACTGGACCCCAACCTGCAGGCGGCGCTGGAGAGTTTCATGCGCCAGGGGAACTCCTTCAACAAGCCGGCCCGCCGGCGGGCGCGCTGGGCGAAGAAGGAGCTGGATTTCAAGATCAAGGACGCCCGCAAAGAGCCGGTAGAGTACCTGTGGTTCGTGGGCGATTTCGCCTCCTACGATCCGCGCGGGAAGGAGAACACGAAGACGGTGGCCCACCTCTTCCACCAGGCCGGCCTGGACTTCGGCATTCTGTACGAAGGCGAACGCAACGCCGGCAACGACGTCCGACGGGTGGGCGAAGAGGGCCTGTTCGAGCTCCTGGTCGAGCAGAATCTGAAAGCGATGGACAAGGCTGAGTTCAAGGCCATCGTCACCACCGATCCCCACTCCTACAACACGCTGAAGAACGAATACGGGGAGTTCGGATTGGGCGTCCCCGTCTACCACTACACCGAAGTATTGGCCGATTTGCTGGCGTCTGGTCGGCTCACGCCGGCGCGCCGGAATGGTGCGGTTGTCACTTACCACGACCCCTGCTACCTGGGCCGCTACAACGGTGTCACCGAAGCCCCCCGACGCATCTTGCAGGCCCTGGGGGTCGAACTGCGGGAGATGCCGCGTTGCCGGGAGAACACCTTCTGCTGTGGGGCCGGCGGTGGGCGCATCTGGATGGACACCGCCACCGGAGAGCGACCCAGCGAGCAGCGCATCCGCGAAGCCGCCGCCCTGGGCGAGAATTTGCACTACTTCGTCGTGGCCTGCCCCAAGGACATGGCCATGTACAGCGATGCGGTCAAGACGACGGGGTACGAGGGGCGAATTGAGGTGGTGGACGTTGCGCACCTGGTGGCGGAGGCAGTTGGGACCAGTGATCAGTAATCAGTGATCAGTAATTAGGGATCAGATTCTGTTCACTGATTACTGATCACTGGTCACTGTCCCGATAGTGTGGTAGAATTGCTGGAAGCGCTCCAGAGTGGCCTACGTCAGGCCATCACTGACCGGCTGCCGGAGATTGTGTCGGGGTGACCTTTTCTAAACTCACGCAGAGGGAGAGAAACATGCAAATGCAAAAGCTGCAAGTCGGCCCGCATTCAATTGCGGTCTATCAAAGTGAGGGCGCGGGGCCGGCGGCTCTGCTGGTGCACGGAAACTCCTCATCGAGCCGGTCGTTCCAACATCAGCTTGAGGTCTCATTGGGCGAGAAATTCCGCCTGGTGGCGATGGACCTTCCCGGCCACGGGCAATCGGCGCCGGCGAGCGACCCGCAGGCAACCTATACCCTGCCTGGCTACGCCAGCGTAGTGGTCGGGGTTGCTGAACAACTGGGCCTGACGGAAGCCGTCTTTGTCGGCTGGAGCCTGGGGGGACATATCCTTCTGGAAGCCAGCGACCAATTGCCCGAGGCCGCCGGCTGGATGATCTTTGGCACCCCGCCAATCGGTTTTCCGCCGGCCATGGACGAAGCCTTCCTGCCCAACCCGGCTATGGGAGCAGCCTTCAAACCGGACCTGACAGAAGACGAGGTGGCAGCCTTCGCCGCAGCGTTCTTCAGGCCGGGCGCTTCCATCCCCGGTCTCTTTCGGGAAGACATTCGCCGCACGGATGAGCAGGCACGGCTTATCCTGGGCGGCAGCATCGGCCCCGGCGGCTACAAGGATGAGATCGCGGTGGTGGCCAATCTCACCGCACCCCTGGCAATCCTCCACGGGGAGCACGAGCAACTGGTCAGCGAGCCATACATCAGCGGGTTGACGATCCCAACGCTCTGGGGGGGAGCTGTGCAGATCATCGCCGATGCCGGACATGCGCTTCACTGGGAACAACCCGATCAATTCAACACGCTTCTCGAAGCGTTTCTCCTCGAAACTGCCGGGTAGGGAGGAACCCAGAAGGAGGTCTCATGGCTGAAATTCACGGCTGCCATATCCCTGAAAACCTGTACTACTGGCCGGAGAAGCATGTGTGGGCGCGGCCCGAGGACGACGGCACCGTCACCATCGGCATCACCGACGTGGCCCAGCATCTGGCCAGGGGCATTATCAGTGTCACGGCCAAGAAGGTGGGTCGAAAGCTGAAACGCGGCAAGAGTGCCGGCACGCTAGAGAGCGGCAAATGGGTCGGCCCGGTGAACACGCCGGTGAGCGGCGAAATCATAGCGGTGAACGAGACTCTGAAGACCAACCCCGGCTTGATCAACGA
>JBHHTZ010000307.1:0-5381 GCA_046753605.1 Anaerolineae bacterium | reverse complement strand
GTCAATCCTTTCCCTCCCCCTGGGCGCCGTCGGCCTATCGCTATGAACTTCTGTTCAATGCCAATGCCTATTATTATGTGGTGCGATCACGCTTTGCACCACCTCCGGCCGCCAATGCCCAGGCCCACGGCTGGCGTGCCAGATTGCGCCGGCTTCTGAGCAGAGCTGGCCCGGCCGGCCCCCCCATTCTGGGCTATGTCGGCTTCTGGCTGGTGGCTGGCGAGGCCCACATAAGCACCATTGCAGTACATCCCAAAGCCCGGCGCCGAGGGCTGGGCGAGCTTCTGCTCGTCCAGGTGATTGAAACAGCCCTGGACGAAGACGCGGAGTTCGTCACGCTGGAAGTACGCGTCTCCAACCATGGCGCGCAACGCCTGTACGAAAAGTACGGGTTTGAACGGACAGGCCGGCAGAAAGGCTACTACACCGACAACCGAGAAGATGCCTGGATTATGACTGTGGACCGCCTGGGCGAGCCAGAGCACTACGAGCTGTTTGAGCGCAACAAACGTGTACTCCGTGCTAAGCTCCTACGCGAACACCAGCATGGTAGCGACTTCGCAGACTAACGCTGCCATAACGACTCCACTCTCTCGACCTTGCTGAGATCCCACGCATCCCGCATCCCGCATCCCGCATCCCATGCCCCGCTCACCCGATACTCAGAGCACTCTGTCTCCTGATTCGCGTCAGACGCCAGGCCTCAGGATCACCAACCACATCAGGCCGGCAGTTACACCACTCCCCACCACCGAGCTGACAAAGTTGACCGCGTCGTTGTTGAGCCACCACCACCCACGCAGGGGCCGGCTGTGCGCGCCGCACGTGTGGATGCTCCGCTCCGTCTCTTTTTCGCAGCGATCGCACCAGTACACCCGCTGAACCGACGCGCCCAGCAGGCTGTCGAAAAACGCGCCGACTGCTCCACCCAGGCCGGCTGTGAGCGGCAGCCACATCGCCCACTGAACCGCGCCGCGACCGGCCAGCCACCCGCCGGCCAGATGGAGACCTTCGGCCGCCAACCCAATCAGCAGGGCGCCGGCCAGCACAGCCATCGTACCGAGAACCGAGACGCCGCCCGACGTGCCTGCTGGCACCGGCTGGCCGGTGGTGATCCGGTGTGGAGGTTGCTTGCTCAACACGCCCAGTTCTGTCGCCCACGTATCGGCGGTCACGGTTGCCATCGCTCCCACGAAGGCGGCAAACAGCAGAGGGGAAGGCCGCAGCGCAAACGCGAGGGCCAGAAGTGCTCCCCACCCGCCGTTGGCCATTACCTGACCCAGGTCGCGCCGGCCCAACTTGGCAAACTTCTCGGAGACTTCCGCCTTGTCAGCCTCCCGATAGCGAGACAGCAGGCTGGACGAGGCAAAGAAAACGATCAGCAGCATCCCCCAGACCCAGCCGCCAGCCCCGAAGATGAGCGTCCCGGTGAAAACAGCGCCCAGCACGCCGGTCGGTGACAACGACTCAGTCCAATAGCCCAGACCGCCTATGACCGCGCTAAGCAGCAACCCGGCAATCCATCCAGCCATCTAGCCATCCAGCCATCCAGCCAACGAGCCACCCAGCCATCTAACCCACCCCCCGCCGCCGGCCGGCGTTCGCGAGTACCCGCTCGTCGCCAACCCGCCTGGTCACGCGAGCCTCGTCCAGGTGCTCCAGCAGCGCCAGCGCGTACTTGCGGCTGGTCTTGAGCATGTCGCGGGCCTGGGCCACCGTGATGCTACCTGTGCGCTCGATGTGTTCCACGATCTGCTCTACCATCTCGGCGTAGGTCTCCGTCAGGAACAGGACATCCTCGCTGACCTGGGTGAGATAGCCCTGCTCCACCAGCGCAGACAGCACGTTGCGGCCCACCTGTGCCTCGGCCTCGCCCGTCGATGGTGGTGTGTGTGGTGTTCGGCGAAACGCGGCTAGCAGCTCATCGATGCGCTGCTGCTGTGCAGGCGAGAACGACACCTGGTGCGCGGGCAGATGCAGCGTGCCGGCCTCGGCGGTGATCTCACCCTGCGCCACAGCGTTGTCGACGACGGCGTTTACGAACTGAGCGTCCAGGTGCAGCCGGCTCCGAAGCTCTTCGCGCGGCATTCCCCGGCGCAGGGGATATGCCGTGTGATACTCGGCCAGGGCTTTTGCGATTCGATCCATGAGCCGCGACCAACCGTCAGCGGAGATTAGATAGGCTGCACTGCGTACAAGTTGATCAATGTCCATCTCGCCGCTGTCCAGCGCGATGACCAGGCCATTCTCCAGCAGGCCGGCCAGGGCAGTCGCCGCGGCCTCCGGCTCCAACTGAGCGCGTCGAACGAGCCGGCGGGCTTCAGTCGGCTCCTGCTTGAACAGCGTCCCCAGCAGAATCTCCTCCGGGGTATCCGAGGCCATGGCCTCCAACCGCTGGATGACCGCCGGCTGGAAACGGCGATGCCGGCGACGCGGGTGCGGGTCCACGATGATGCCGCCGCCGATGGTCAGGCTGGGGGATGGCCGGCGAATGATGAAGCGATCCCCCTTTGCGACAGCCAGCGGTTCGGTCAACCGGAGTTGGGCCCAGCCGGTTTCGCCCGGCGGGATGTCACGCGCGCCAAGCGTCCGTGCGCGGGCTATCATCTGTGCCGCTCCGGTAAACACCTCGACTTCCACGTTGTGCTGCAGGGGCCTGGGAGCTTCAGACCACATCCTGAGTTGTACATCCATCAACACCGTGCTGCGCAGCCACCCCGGCTTCGTCACGACGTAGCCGCGCTCCAAATCATCCACGCCCACACCGGAGAGATTGATGGCCACCCGACTACCCGGGACGGCCGTGTCGATCTTCTGCTTGTGAGTTTGCAGTCCCCGGATGCGCGCTTTAAGTCCCTTGGGCTGAATCTCTACCTCATCGCCGATCTGGAAATGGCCATCAATCAATGTGCCGGTCACAACTGTGCCGAAGCCGGCGATGGTGAAAGCGCGGTCAATGGGTAGACGTGGCCGGCCCACATCGCGCCGTGACACCGTTTCCGCCAGCAGATGGTCCAGCGCCTCGCGCAGGTCCTCGAGTCCCTCCCCCGTGCGCCCGGAAACGCGGACGATGGGCGCGCCGGCCAGACTCGTCGGCGCCAGCATGTCCTCGATTTCGGCCTCCACCAGGTCCAACCAGTCCGGCTCGTGTGTCAGATCGACCTTGGTGAGCGCTACCAGGCCGCTATCTACTTCGAGCAAGTCGAGAATGGCCAGGTGCTCCCGCGTCTGGGGCATGGGGCCCTCGTCGGCCGCCACCACAAGCAGCGCAGCGTCGATTCCACCGATGCCGGCCAGCATGTTCTTGATGAAATCCTCGTGTCCCGGTACGTCGATGATGCTGGCCGTCTCACCGCTGGGCAATGTGATCCAGGCAAAGCCCAGATCGATGGTCATCTCGCGTTCCTTCTCCTCTTTCAGTCGGTCCGGGTCGATGCCCGTCAGCGCCTCGACGAGGGTGGACTTGCCGTGGTCAACGTGGCCGGCGGTTCCTATGACACGCAACGTTCCATCTACTCCTTGGGTTTAGTTTTGCGGGTCTGTCGAGCGACCGCGCGAGGGCGTCGTTCAGCCGGAGACCGCGTAACGAGCACATCCGACGACTGAATTTTCTCACTCAGCGTTGCCCGTTGTTCGCTGTGGTGCGCCATTTCCTGTTCGATGGCTTCATCCAGATGCCGAATCAGACTGACCAGGCGTGTCAGCACGCGGCGGTCGTTTTCGTCCAGACGATCAAGCTCCTCGGCGAAGCGATCCGAAAGCTCGGCGCGCCAGGCCTCCAGCAGTTCCAGCCGGCGGTCCTGTTCGGCGTCGAGTTTGGCTTCCTGCTCCCAATCGTAGTCACGCTGTTTGAGGAAGAAACGCCATCGTTTCTCGTTCTCGGCCTGCCAGGCCTCCATCTCCCGTTGCAGTCGCTCATCGGCCAGACGCTGCTGCTCTGCCACCTCCGCCTGGTCACGCTCCAGGCGCTGGGCGATGGCCTGGATTTCACCCAGCGTGCGGCGGTTGTCTTGATGCGCCAGCTCATAACGGCGCAGTGTCTCTCGCCACTGGGCCACGGTTTCATCATACTCCCTGAGAGTTCCCTCCCAATCGCTCAGCCGGCGATCCCGCCGCTGCTCGGCCTGTCGAATCTCCTCGATGAAGGCGACACGCCATCGTTCCATCTGATCCTCGAACCGTTTCAGTTCGTCGATCTTCTCGGCGCTGCGCTGGGCCCACTCTTCGAGGAATTGGATCTGGCCGGCATGACCCTCGACTACCTCGCTCAGTGACCGGTCTTTCGCTTCCAGGTCGTCGATGCGATGTGACGTCCGCGGTCGCTCTTCTTCCAGGTATAAGATGCGCTCGCGTTGCTCCTCGACGGACTCGCGCAGTGGCGTAGTTCGGTGCTCCTGCTCCTGGATCAGGCCGCGCAGCCGTTGATCCTCGGCAGCGAGCGCTTTGATGCGTTCGTCCAGTGGAGCTATCGCTTCCAGGCGAGTCTCGATGCTGTCCAGGGCGGCACGGACATCCTGCTGCTCAGACTCGCGCAGGTCGGCTGACTCTCTGGCTTCTTTCGTCCGCCGCTCCTCCAGATCGTGGATCATGAAGACGATTTCGTTCTTTGTCTCCTGAAGCGCGGCCTCAATCTGCGGGAATTTCACCAACTGCGCCTGCGTGTTCGACAGCCGGCCTGCCAAGCGCTCCAACTGCCTGGAAAGGGCCGCCGTCGAGTCCACCTGGCCGGACATCCGCTCGTTCAGTTGAGCCAGATGCGCCTGAGTCTGATTGAAGCGCTTTTCAAGCTCCTCGATGTCCCGGGCCAGCGCCGCTGTCTCGTCCACCTGACCATCGATCCGGGCCGGCATGGTCTCGACCAGGCTCTCCAGGCTCGCCAGCGAGCTCTGGGCTGCTTCAAGCGTCCTGGTCAGGTTTGCGGTGTGAGAGGTCTGCGCTTCCAGCCGCGATTCCAACTGTGTGTCTGACGCTCGCAAGCGGTTCTCACTATCCTCCAGAACCCCCAGAACGTCGTTCTTGAGTTCCTGGAGAGCGGCCTCGATCTCGGCGAACCTGGCCAGTTGCGCCTGTGTGCCGGCCAGCCGGCGTTCCAGGTCCTCAAAGCGCTGCGTGAGGCTTTCCAGTTCCTGGCTCTGTGCTTCGGCCAGCGTTCGCAGTGCTGCCAGTTGCCGGCGATCTTCACGCTGCTGCTCGTCGAGCCACGTCACTAACTGTGCTGGGTCTTGCGTTGCCTGTCGATTCATGAACGGTCCTTATCAGGGGTTGAGTTCTACGACCTCTCCTGTTACCAGGAAGACTACCCGCTCGCCGATATTCGTCGTCCGATCCCCGATGCGCTCCAAATTGTGGGCGACCCAGATGAGATGAGTGGCCCGGGTGAT
>JBHHTZ010000306.1:0-5383 GCA_046753605.1 Anaerolineae bacterium | reverse complement strand
AGCGGACGAGGCGAGCGCGCAGTTCGGTCAAATCGGCGGCCGGCCTGGTCAAACGCTCCCGGTCGGGGCCGTGGTGTTCGCTCCACAGCCAACGCAGGATCAGGAAGGGCCAGCGTGTCGCCAGGAGGCGGTCCCACACCGCGAGTCGCTCCTCGAAAGCGTCGTCGCCATCTGGCCGGCGATACCACTCCCGCAGCCACATGTGCTGTTCCGCGCTCAGCCCCACCAGCGCCGCATGCCAGCGAAGCTCCGCCAGTTCCAGGGCCGGATCGCCCCACCCGCTGTACTCCCAGTCCACCCAGCGCAGCCGGCCATCCACACCCCACACCGTGTTCGCCAGGTTCGGGTCCACACGGCACAAGCGCAACGACACACTCTCTTGGCCCGGATTCACCTCTGAGGCCAGGATGGTATTGGTGCAGTTGTCGACCAGCCGGGCCAACCGATCACACAATTCTCGTCCGTTTCCATCGGCGCCCGCCAGCCAGGGTCCGTACTCGTCGAAGAAGTCGCGCAGTTCAGCCAGGTATGGCGCGAAGTCAAACCAGTGGAACACGGCGTCAGGGATGTCGAAGCTCTCAAAGTCAGCCGGCTGAACGGTGTGCAAGCGTTGCAGACTGTCGAGCAATGCCGCCAACTGCTGCGCCGTGAGCGATGAGCCGAGCGGCGCGCCGGCTAGCCAGCGGTAGGCGACAGCCGGGTAGGGAACGATGGTGCAGCTTTCATCCAACCAGAGCGGCTGCGGGGCGATCTCGATCCCTGCTGCGTGGAGCAGGCTGAGCGCCCCGAACTCGCGGGCCGCGCGCCGGCGCTCATCAACGACACATAGCTTGCAGGCGTAGTGCTGTCCGTCCAGCTCCACCCGGTACAGCGCGTTGTTGAATCCGCCGGCCACCCGCCGCACCGTCAGGCTGCCCTCCAACCAGGTGTCCGATCCAGCGGCGTGGACGGCGGCGATTGCGGGCAACCAGCCGCGTCCCTGGCTCATGCGTTACGCTTCTGATTCTGCGCTATCGCCTTTCTCGGCGACAACGTTCGCGCACGTTCTGGCACAGGCGCGGATTGTCTTGCTGATCCAGAAGACGGCCCACGCTCCCATGGCAATGCCGGCCAGGGCAATGCGTGTCTCGTCGTTAATCGGTTGAAACGTAACGCCGTCGGGCGAAATCTGGATGCAGCCGACAGGTCTTGCGCGACCGCCGGCCCCGCCGCCCCCACCGCCGCCTTCGCCCGTTTCAGCCGTCTCGCCAGGGGCCTGCCCCCAACCGAAGCCATAGCCGAAGCCGGCGCCGACTTCTGCGACGGGGATGATGGTGACACCTCCCTCCGTGGTGGGCTCGCCAAACACGGCATCCACACTCAAGCGCTCCAACATCTGCTCGATCGGCTGCGTTGCCTGGGTCACTTTCTCGCTCACGGGTGTGCCTCCTTGATGATTATGATCTCTATGATGGGCGAAGGTCTCCCGACCGAGCCCGCTTCGCCTCGGTCAGGAGACCTTCTGCGATCAAACCTCCTTGATGATGATCAACCAACAGACAGCGGCCACGAGAATCGCGGACAAAACGATCCCCCGCATGGCTTCACGTGTGGGGTCGGTGATTGGGACGCGCCGCTCGGCGCCATCTGTCTCGTGTACTACGACCTCGATGGGCGTCACGCGCAGCCACGCGCCGGCGCCACCGCCCGTTTCGCTGCCGCCCGAACCGACCCAGCCGGCCACCTGCGCGACAGGCTGAATCGTTCGCCCGCCGACCGCGATGGGCTGGCCGGCGATGCGCTTCTTGATTCTCGTGGGTATTCGATCCCGATGCTGCATTGCTACTCCGCGGCCATTGTCATTCGCCCGCGCTGCTGCTCGGACCTTTGTGCACTCACTGTGTTTCACCTCCCACCATCTCTCTACGCACGAATTCGGCTCTGGTTGCCCAGATCGCCGGCAGGTCGGTCTCGGTAGATCCAGATTTGAGGAGTTAGCACCCCCAGGTGCGGCTCCGTTCGGCACGTAGGCGTGCCTCACTCCTCGAAAACTGAATCTGCCGAGTCTGGCGCCTCGCGCTGGAGCCGCAGGCGCAGGCGGTTCACCAGAGCTGTGACTTCAGCCTCATCTCCTCGGGGCGCGTCGGGCCACTCGTCTACGCGCACGCCACAGTACTCCTGTGGAGCACCCGGATGACGTGGGATGAGATGGATATGCAGGTGGGGTACACGATCCCCAACAACGAAAGCGTACACGTTCTCGGCGTGGAGTTCCGCTTTGAGGGCGCGGCTCAGGTGGGCAACCAGCCGGCCGACGGCCTGGGCTTCCGCGTCCGTCAGGTCAGCCAGGCCAGGGGCGTGGCGACGAAGATCGACGAAGCAATAGCCCAGGTATGCGCAGCCCTCTGCCGGCACTGCCTGATGGCTGGCGTAGACCAAATCGTCCTCATAGATTGGCCCGCCTGGCACAGGCTCCTCGCCCTGGTGCTTTCGGCAGACGAAGCAAAGGGCACGGTCCGTCACGGTCACCTTCAAAACCTCGTTGACCCCGCCTACCTGAGGGACAGGTTATACTTGAGTGCCTCATCCACTTCGGTCATTCGCTCTGGACTCAGCCGCCCGATAGAGGAGACTTCCGACTCTCCGCGTGGTGGTCGCAACCGCGCACCGGGATCGGTCTGCTGGATGGTGGCTATCTGGGCACAATTGACTGCACTACGGGCAGGCAGACCACTCTCTTCCGGCTCAATGATCACAACGAAGGGGTAGGGTCGGGGTGGTAAAGTCGTCGTGATGGCTACGACCACGGTCGTGGAGCTGTAGCGATTGCCAACGTCGTTCTGGACGACGAGAGCCGGGCGCAGCCCGCCCTGCTCACTGCCCTTGACGGGATCAAACTCAACCCAGTAGATTTCACCCCGCTCAACGGGCATTTTCGAATGCCTCCGCTACCGCACCCGCGCTGGCAGCCGCGAAGTCGGTCGCCTCCTGAGCGTAGAAGCGATAGCCCTCGACTGCCCGGCTTTCTTCCTCCATAGCCTGGATCTGAGACAACGTGCGTGCGATGAACCGGCTGCGACTGATGTTCAGTTCAGCGGCCTGGCGATCAGCGAACTCAACCAGATTCAACGGGAGCGAAATGGTGATCTTGCGGATTGATGCGATTTCCGTGGACATGATTCACCTCCAAACTTCTAGAATACAATAACATCTTACCACACATCTGGACATCTGTCCAGTCATACCCCTCAGGAGGAACATGCTTACTGCTCTGCACAGCGTCGTGGACTTCCGGCACGCCATCCAGATCCACCACGCTCTCCGTCAAATATGTTTCCCGCAAGTTACCCTCACAGAACACTCGTCGTCCGGCCTCCGCGTAGCAGCGCCAGCAGCCGGCCATGATCACAGCGTCGCAGGCAGAGAGCCGCGCGGTCCAGCCGGCCACGCCGGACGTAGGCCAGCACCTCCTCCTCTAGCCACGAGACGCGCACCGGCACGCCGGCCAGATCGACCACGCTTTCTGTCGTGGCTGCGGTCGGCAGCCAATGGCCGGCCTCGCGCCGATGCAGATCCCCCATCACCTCCACCATCACGCCGTCAAAGTCGAAGCGGCCAAAGTGAGAGCGATAGGACGTCGTCTCACTCAGAGTGACAGGCTGCACAGCGTAGCCGGCGAACAGGGACTGGAAGCGATACGCACATTCGGCGTCCGTCTCAATGTCGATGTCCTTCACCCGCACCGAGACGCCGTGCAGCGCAGCCGCTGTCCCACCGACGACCTTGTAGGGTACGCCGGCCTCCTCCAAGCGCTGAGCGATCCGGCGCAGCACCGTGCGCCAACGCGGCTTGTGGGCAATCGCCAGCAGGTGCTCGACACAGCCGTGGATGGAGGGATCGGCGGCCAGATGGTAGTTCAGGTCAACCCACACATCCCAGGCATCGCCGGAGAGGGCGTTCACCTCGTCCTCGATCATGCTCACCAGGCCTTCCACGCCCAGAACGACCTGGACCTCGAAGCCTGCTTGCCGGCACATCGGCGGAACCTCATCGGGATGAGCGAAGTGGGCGACGAAGACCTGACCGTCTTCTCCCCGAGGAGGGAGAAGACCTGTGTCCAGGATCGACTCCAGCAGAGCCGGCTGCTCCAGGGGAAAGGTAGGCTCGTGAGCAGCCGCGTAGCGGAGACCGGCGTAGCGAGAGATGAAAGCAGCAAACAGAAGACCGCCGGGCTTCAGCACGCGGTAGGCCTCGGCCAGGGCTTGTCGGCGATCCTCTGCCTGAAGAAGGTGGTAGAGCGGTCCCATCAGGAGAACGGCATCGAAGCTCGCATCGGGGAAGCGGGCGAGGTCGGTCGCTGTGCCCTGCCCGTAGCCGGCCAGGGTCACGCCGGCCTCGGCCGCCTTCGTCTCGGCCAGTTGCAGATTCTCGGATGACAGGTCGAAGAGGGTGACAGTGTAGCCGGCGCGGGCCAACTCGATGGCGTAGCGACCGGGTCCGCCACCGCAGTCCAGCACGTGGACTGGAGGATGAGGAAGATGTTCGCGCAGCGCCCGCATGGTCACGGCAAACTCGGTACGGTGTCGCTCCAGCCGCTCCCATTCGCGTTCAGCCTGCTGGTCGTAGTACTGCCGGATTACCCCACCGACTGAGTTCTCGTCCGTGGCTGGCAATTTGGGCCTCCTGCCTCACCAATGAACCACGTTATCAAAAGAAAAGGTTGTGTTCAAAATCGGTTGGTCGGGGTGGGTCTTACGCCCGCCCAGGGCGCCCGCAAGGGGCGCCCCTACCAACCGAAATTGAATGCGCCCAAAAGAAAAAGCCCGGCCTAAGATAGCCGGGCTCAAGGCAATTCGGAATTCTGCCGCTCCTGACAACTTGATTCTTGATGCCCCCAAGGGGATTCGAACCCCTGTCTTCACCTTGAAAGGGTGATGTCCTGGGCCTGGCTAGACGATGGGGGCAGACCGCTACAGACAGCAAGCGAATTGTAGCATTGATCCCCCAGATGGTCAAATCTCGACCACAAACTTGATATAAAGTTGAACATAACTTGCGCTAGATGGCTGGATGGCTGCATGGCTTGTTGGCTTGCGGAGTGCCCAGCCATCCAGCCATCCTACTATCCAGCCATCCAACACAGTTCCGGCGCGCTGATGCCTGGCCTACTCCCTATCGATATCTGCGAACCGGACCAAGAGCCATTCCAGCGGACGCTTGAACGACGTGGTGATTGGCTCCTCCGGGTCTTCCGGGCGCACCCAGATGGTGAATGTGCCGACCCGCCGGCCGGCCCACACGTCGGTGAACAACTGGTCCCCCACCATGGCGATCTGCTCCGGCGGCAGCTCCAGCGTCTCCACGCCGGCCCGCACCCCCCGGCGCAGCGGCTTGCGGGCGCGGT
>JBHHTZ010000305.1:0-5394 GCA_046753605.1 Anaerolineae bacterium | reverse complement strand
CCGACGGCCACGCCGACGGCGACACCTACACCGCCGGCCTCCTGGTGTGTGCAAGACGTCAACGCCAACGGCATCGGCGACGTGGTGGACATCCAGACCACGGCCTCGGAGCTGCTTTGCCACGTCTACCTGCCCCTGGTGGTCGCCAACTGGCGCCAGCCCTGGCCTACGCCCACCCCTCCCCCAGGCCCAACGCCCACCGCGTCCCTATCCCTCACCGTCGCCGCCGGCAGCGACCTGGGCGATCTCAGCCACCTCACCGGTGGGCACATCAACCTCAACGGCCTGGATCAAAGCGCCGGGGCGTTGAACGACCTGCAGAGCCTGCTGGGACTGGAAAACCGCCTGGTGCGCATCCACTACGCCCTGCGATGGTGGGCCGACGAGCCGGAAGACCGCTCCCGCATGACGGATCGGATGGCCTGGGTGCTGGAGCAGGGCGGTCTGCCCCTGCTCGACCTCTTCGCCTTCCCCCCCTCCTGGACGGGCTGTCCCGACGCCCGGGGTTCCGATCTCTGCAAGGGGTATCCGCCCCAGGACCTGGCGCACTTCCGCCAGCAGGTGACCGACCTGGTGCGCCAGGTCTACCTGCCCGCGTTGGCCGCCCACCCGGACGTGCCCCACATCTATGAGTTGCTCAACGAGCCTGACCTCCCCCAGTTCTGGAACGGCACGCGGGAGCAGTATCTGGACACCCTGACGGCGCTCAAGGATGGCATCCTGGAGGCGGACCCCCAGGCGCGCTTCGCCGGCCCCGCCGCGGTAGGACTCACGACCACCATCCAGGGCGAGACGACGGCCGTGAGTGAGGACTTCATCGACTGGTTCCTGGCCACCGGCCTGGCTCCCGACCGTCTGGCCTACTTCACCCTGCACACCTACTACCCCTCCGTGCAAGCGCCGTTGCTGCAGAACTTGGCGGCCCTGCGCCGGTATCTGGACGATCAGGGCCTAACCGCCACGGGCATCCTCCTCGACGAGTGGAACCATCACCTGCACGATCCCATCCTGGATACGCCCGCCAACGCCGCGTTCGCCGCTCGCCGGCTGGCCTACTACGCCGACCTCCCCCTGGCGGCTCACACCTTCTTCAAACTGGCGGACAGCAGCGACGCCTGGCCCCGCCAGCCCTTCACCGCCCGCCTGGGGCTGCTCACCTCCCACGGCCTGCGCAAGCCGGTCTTCCACGCCATGCGCCTGGCGGCCATGCTGGGGGACACCCGCCTGGCCATGACCCCACAGGGCGACTGGACGGAACGGGCCTCCCTGGCCGGCCGCGACAGCACCGGGGCGGTGAGCGTCCTCATCGCCAGCGGCGGCGAGCTGACCGGCACCCTGCCCACCGCACGGCTGAACCTGACGTTCACCGACCTGACCGCCGCCCGCTACGACGTGGAGATTTACCGCGTGGACGCGGGCCACGCCAACGCCTACGCGCTGAAGGATGAGATCACGGCGGCCTACCAGTCCACCTGGAATGAGCACCTGGAGCCGGTACGCCAAGCCTTGCTGGACGCCGGCTACCTGCCAGACGTGGTGGACCCGCTGATCGCCGGCCTGCAAACCGACCCGGTGGCGACCCTGGAGCAACTGAAGGAAGACAACCCGGCCCTCTACGCGGACACGGTGGCCGCGCTGAATGCCGAGAAGCCGTTCCTGGACGCCGATCTGGAGGCGCTGGCGGCGCAGTACAACGCCGATCCGCGCGTGGACCTGATCCCGGAGACCATCGCGCTGACGCCTGTAGACGGCCGGGCCAGCCTGGAGGTGGCGCTGCCGGCCGAGGGCGTTCTGCTGGTGCGGCTGGATGAGGGTGAAGTAGCGAGGATCAAGGTGATGGACCCGATCAATGGGAACAATACCTGGAGGAACGATTACTCATGGCGAAGATCATCTTTTCAGAGGATTCCTGGTTGCAACGGCAGCAGCCCTGGCTGCGGCTGATCGGCTTCCTGGCGACCGTGCTCGTGGCCACGTATGAACAGTGGTCCGCGAAAGACCTGGCCTGGAGCTTCTGGCTGGCCGGGTTGGTGCTGGGCCTGATCTACCTGGCCGTCTACCAGACGGCTCAGGGTGACCGAGAGTCGCTGCTTGTTTATCCCTTCTTCCTTCTCTTCTTCTACTTCCTGTTCGCCGGCTTTCTCCACATCACCTTCGCGTTCGTTGCCTGGGAGACGACAGGCCAGGAGATGCCGCCGCTGTTCGCCACCATCCCAACCGCCATCGCCCACGCCGTGCGCCAGCGCTGGCCCTTCCTCATCACCAGCGGCCTGGCGCTACTGCCCGATTATCTTCTGGATGCCTGCACCGTCGATTTCACTGACCTGGGCAAGCCCCTGTTCGGCAAAGACCTGTTACGCATGCTCCTCCTGATCTTCCTTCTGGTGGCGCTGACGCTGATGCAGGCCGGCGTGTTCGCCCTGTATGCGGTCCTGGTCGTCTACTTCCTGCCCTGGGAGAGCGTGCGTCAGATCGGCCGCGTGGTCCGTGAACGGCTATCAGTCATCGTACGTCAGGGCCTGGGCCTGTTCGTGCTCGTCGTCGCTCTCGGCGGGGGCGGCGCCGGCGCCCTGCACAGCGTAGCCGCTCAGATCCCCGACGCCACCATCACCATCGACACCACCCGGCCTGGCTACCTGATTGACGGCAACCTCTGGGGCAGCAATCTGCTCCAGTCGACTCAGGCTTCGATGACGGTGGAGCATGCCGGCTTTGTGGATGCCTCGCGGCAGATGGGCATTGCGCTCATCCGCTGGCCCGGCGGCAACAACGCCGATACCTACGACTGGAAACTGGATGAGATCATCAAGCCCGGCCGGCGGGTCCACGATCCCAGCCTGGTGAACATCGCCCACCTGATTCAGTTCACCCGGGACATTGGCGCCGAGCCGATCATCACCGTCAACTTCGGCACCATGACCGCCCAGGACGCGGCCGACCTGGTGGAGTTCCTCAACGGCCCCGCCGATTCCACCTGGGGCGCCCAGCGCGCGGTCATGGGTTTCCCCGACCCCCTCGACGTCCGCTTTTTCGAGATTGGCAACGAGGAGAACCAAGCTCACATGTGGTACTACGCCTGGACCGCCGAGAGCCCCGAGAAGTATTTCTTCGGCGGGGAAGAGGAGCGGCGCGGCTTCTACGCCGGCTCTCAGCACGACCCGATCGGCGCGAAGGGGGACTTGTTCCAGGCGGACGGCGGGCCGGCCCAGGCGTACCCGCTTCGCTTCCCGCCCGTGCAGGACGTGCGCGTCTTCTGGGCGGCCACCCGGGAGGATGCGGAGAACCGCATTTTTGAGGAGTGGCTTCAGGTGTCGGACCTGAGCACCCAACCGTCGGATGCCCGCGTGTTCACTCTGGAGGCCGAAGCCGGCCTCATCCGCTTCGGCGACGGTGTCCAGGGTGCGGCGCCGGCGGCGGGGAGCTACTTCCTGGTCGAATACACCACCTACGGCCATCAGGGGTTTCTGGACTTCGCCCGCGCCATGCGCAGCGCGCCCTCTTCGGTCCCCATCCAGATCGGTGCAGCGACGCTGCCCTTTGTCAACGGCCAGCCCATTGCCGACCCGGACGGCATGGGCCAGGTCTTCGAGGCCATGGACTTCTACGTCCGCCACCAGTACAACGCCCCCTTCCCCTACAACACTTATGCCTACCGGCGGCAGATCGCTGCGCAGCGCGTTGCCAACCTCTCCCAGGACAAACTGCGTGCGTACCTGGAGAGCATTGGCGTCACCAAAGCACTACCCATCGCCATTACCGAATGGAATATCTTTCTGGACCCCGACTACTGGCATATCAACCGCACGCTGGAGGGCGGGGTCATCGCTGCCGAGTGGTTCATTCGCCTGCTCAGCAGCCAGCCGGCCCCGTCTGTTGCCAATGCTGCGCAGTTTGCCTTGCACGGCGGCAATCTGGCCCTGATCCGCACGCAGGGCAACTACAGCATCGCGCCCATGGGCTATGTCCTGCAGGGGTTCTCGCCCTGGACGGGCAGCCGCGTGCTTCCCGCCACGATCGTCTCGCCCGGGGAACAGGCCTATGACCAGATGATCCCCTTCGTGGCCGCTACCGCTGCTCTGTCTGCGGACGGTGAGACCCTGAGGATCGCCGTGGTCAACGACGCCGAAACGACCCCCCTGGTGGCCGGCCTTCAGGTTTCGGGCTTTACTGCCGCTTCCGCCCGGCTGTGGCGGCTGTCAGCCGACTCCTACGCTGCCGGCAACGACCAGGACCCGACCAACGTAGTGTTGAGGGAGGAGCCGGCCCAGGTTCCCCTGACGGTCCTCTCCCTCCCGCCTCACTCGGTCACGTTTGTGGAACTTCGCGCGCCGTCGCACGGGGCGTGCGTGGGCGATGTCAACGGCAACGGCATGGGGGATGTGGTGGACATCCAGGCCACAGCCACTGAGCCGAATTGCGTGCAGTACCTGTCCCTAGTGGTCGCCAACTGGCGCCAGCCCTGGCCCACCCCGACAGCGACGCCGTCGCCGACCCCCACGCCTACCGCTATCCCCACGCCGACACCGGGCGTCACCATCCGCAGCGACCTGACCCAAGCCGGCTCCCCCCTGCCGGCTCTGCTCAAACCCAGCGCCAACCTGCACCCGATGTGGGGCGACCGCAACCAAGCTCCCATCGCCTGGTGGCAGGAGCAGGTCCCCCGCTGGCAGGAAGGCACCTACTTCTTCTTCCTCGATCTCTGGAATATTGGGGAGGGGAGCATTGACCTGGCACAGGGCCGGTATCCCGACGCTCTCACCAGCTTCGGCGGCCCCGACGCCAACGCGTTCGTCCTAATTCGTCGCGTGCCGGCCTCCCTGGAACCGCCCGAGTGCCAGCAGCCAGACCCCGATCATCCACGTTGGGTGGGGCGCTGCGCCCCCACCAGCTACGAGGCCTATCAGAAGGTGCTGGAAGCCCTGGTCACCTACCTCTCCGTGCCCGACGTAGTCATGCCCGACAACCAAGCTACCCGGATCCTGGGAATTCAGGGGGCCTCGTCCCTGGGTCTGGACGGGCTGCGCTACATCTTCTGGCACGAGATCAACGCCGGCCAGTGGAATTGGCGGGATGGCACAGCCAGTTGGCTCCAGCTCTACGACTATTGGATTGCCGCCGGGCGCGCCGTGCGGGCGGCCTACCCCCAGGTGCGCTTCACCGTGGGCACCAACTTCCAGGGCGATGCCTTCGAAGATGGCCACCCCGGTCCCCACGTGGAGCACTCCGAGCTCCTGGCCTTCCTTAAGGACCAGTTCCTGCCCTTTCTCAACGGTCGGGCATCCGAACGCATTCCGGACTACCAGTACCGTGCCGACCCGCCGCTGGACCTGGATTTCTACGCCCTCAACCTGCGGCGCAACGAGAACTACTTCTGGCTGAACGACTGGGATGACA
>JBHHTZ010000304.1:0-5402 GCA_046753605.1 Anaerolineae bacterium | reverse complement strand
CCAGAATCCTCGACTACCTGGATCGAGCGCGGGCTCGGCAGGCCGACGTCGTTGTGTTCCCCGAACTGGCCGTGCCGGGCTACCCGCCGGAAGACCTGCTCCTCAAGCCCGATTTCATCGAAGCCAACCAGCGCTCCCTCCAGGAAATCGCCGGCCAGGTACATGACATAACAACCATCGTTGGCTTCGTCGATCGGGATGAGGAGGACATCTACAACGCGGCGGCGGTGTTGCACGCTGGCCAGGTCGTCGCCGTCTACCACAAGATGTTCCTGCCCAACTACGGCGTGTTCGACGAGTACCGCTACTTCGGCACGGGGACGGAGCCGCTGAACCTGCGATTGAATGGCGCGGTCATAGGGGTCAACATCTGCGAGGACATCTGGAATCCCGCCGGCCCCATGGAAATCCAGGCGCTGGAAGGCGCCCAGGTCATCGTCAACCTGTCGTCGTCGCCCTACTACGCCGGCAAGATCCAGAGCCGGCAGCGCATGCTTGCCACCCGCGCCGCAGACAACATCGCCATCGTCTGCTACTGCAACCTGGTGGGGGGGCAGGACGAACTGGTCTTCGACGGCGCAAGCCTGATCTTCGACCAGGAGGGTGAGTTGATCGCGCGCGGCAAGCAGTTCGAGGAAGACCTGATCGTCGCCGATCTGGATCTGAACGCCGTCTTCCGGCAGCGGCTGCGCGACCCGCGACGCCGGCAGAACCTTGTCCTGAGCCCGGTCGAAGGGCTGCTTGCGTGGCGGCTGGACCCTTCGACAGGCGGCGTCCTGAGCTTGTCGAAGGGCTCAGGACGCCGCATGCCAGCGGCGCGTGAGGTGTCACTGGACATCCAGGCCGACCCGGATCGGCCGGCCATCAGGCCACCGCAGCCGGCGCTCCTGGGCCGCACCGAAGAAATCTACGCCGCTCTGGTCCTGGGGACGCGGGACTACGTCCACAAGAATGGCTTCCGCGAGGCGGTCATCGGCCTGAGCGGCGGCATCGATTCGTCGATGACGGCGGTGATCGCAGCCGAGGCGTTGGGACCCGAAAACGTGACCGGCGTCTCCATGCCCTCGCGCTACACCTCCGACGCCAGTCTCGAAGATGCCCGCACCCTGGCCCGCAACCTGGGCATCCACTTCCTGGAAATCCCCATCGACGACACGTTCCAGGCGTATCTCGACATGCTCGCTGGCGCCTTTGCCGGCACCGAGCGTGGCGTCGCCGAGGAGAACGTGCAGGCTCGAATTCGCGGCAACATCCTGATGGCGCTGTCCAACAAGTTCGGCTGGCTGGTGCTGACCACCGGGAACAAGAGTGAGATGAGCGTCGGGTACGCCACGCTGTACGGCGACATGGCCGGCGGCTTCGCCGTAATCAAAGATGTCCCCAAGATGGTGGTCTACGAACTGGCGCGCATGCGCAACGCGCGCGGGCAGGTCATCCCCCGGCGGGTGCTGGAGCGCGCCCCCACCGCCGAACTGCGTGAGAATCAGACCGACCAGGACACACTGCCCCCCTACGAAGTCTTGGACTCCATCCTGGAGGCCTACGTGGAGGAGGACCGCTCCTTTCGCGAGATCGTGGCCCTGGACTTCGACGCTGCCACCGTTTCTAAGGTCCTCCAGATGGTAGATCGGAATGAGTACAAGCGCCGGCAGGCCCCGCCCGGCGTCAAGATCACGGAACGCGCCTTCGGTCGCGACCGCCGGCTGCCAATTACGAACCAGTATTCAGTAATCAGTGATCAGTGATCAGTATTCAGTGACCTACGTACGTTGGGCGAAGGTCTCCGGACCGAGCCCATTTCGCCTCGGTCAGGAGACCTTCGGCGATCAAAAAATCTCAGCGGTCTCTGCGCTCTCGGCGGTGAGTTCAGCAGCCATCGCGAAAACCTGTTACTGATCACTGATCACTGATCACTGGTTACTGTTTACTGGTCACTGATCACTGCTTGCGCTGGACCATATCGGGATTTCGTTGTATCATATTTGACCGAGGAAAACCGTGGGAGGTACAAGAGCACGGGAGCGGAGATACCGGGGAGGAGAGATGAGCATCACTGGAAGGGCTCACCCCCTCTCCCCGGCGCCTCAGCTCCCTGGCACACAAAGAGGAGGTTACATCGCTAATGACAAAAAAGTGGGTCTACCTGTTCGATGAAGTGGATGAGGCCGAGAGGTATGCCGGCAGTTGGGACGGAGTGCGCGGGCTGCTCGGCGGGAAGGGAGCCAACCTGGCCGATATGACGCGCCTTGGCCTGCCCGTGCCACCCGGCTTCACGGTCACAACCGAGGCGTGCATCGCCTACCTGGAGGCGGGTGGGCAGTTTCCCGAAGGCATGTGGGAGCAGTCCCTCGACGCCCTGCGCGCGGTAGAGAGCCAGGCCGGCAAGAAATTTGGTGATGCTGACAATCCGCTGCTCGTCTCCTGCCGGTCCGGCGCCAAGTTCTCGATGCCCGGCATGATGGACACGGTGCTGAACATCGGTCTAAACGAAGAGACGATCAAGGGCATGATCGACCTGACAGGCGACGCGCGGTTTGTATACGACGCCTACCGCCGGCTGGTCCAGATGTTCGGCGCTGTCGTCATGGGCATGCCGGACGAACCGTTCGAAGAGATTATCACCGGCTATCGAGCGCGGCGCGGCGTGGAGACCGACGCAGAATTGGGGGCCGACGACTGGGTCGGCATCACCGGTGAATTCAAGCAGATTTTCCAGGAGCATACCGGCCGGCCCTTCCCCGAAGACTCTTACGAGCAACTGCGGCTGGCCACCGAGGCCGTCTTCGCCTCCTGGAACGGCCGGCGAGCGGTGGACTACCGCAACGCAGCCGGCATCCCCCACGACCTGGGGACGGCCGTCAACATTGTGACCATGGTCTTCGGCAACATGGGGTCGGACTCCGGCACCGGCGTCGCCACGACACGCAACATTTCGACAGGCGAGAAGGCCATCGAAGGCGACTACCTGCTGAACGCCCAGGGCGAGGATGTGGTGGCCGGCATTCGCATCACGCAGGACATCTCCCAGCTCAAAGACGATCTGCCGGAAGCCTGGAATCAGCTTGAGGAGATTTGTCAGCGCCTGGAGAAACACTATCGCGAAGTCCAGGACGTTGAGTTCACCATCGAGCGCGGGAAACTGTGGATGCTGCAAACCCGCGACAGCAAGCGCACGGCCCAGGCAGCCGTGAGAATCGCCGCCGATCTGGCCGACGAGGGCGTGATTACCTCCGAGGAAGCAGTCAGTCGCATCACGCCGGATCAGGTAGACTTCTTTCTGCATCCGCAGTTCGATCCAGCGGCGAAGAAGTCCGCTGCGGCGGCCGGCGATCTGCTGGCCACGGGCCTGAACGTGTCGCCGGGTGCGGCCGTCGGCGTGATCGCCTTCGACGCTGACACGGCTCAGGAGTGGGCCACCAACCTGGGTCGGGATGTCATCATGGTTCGGCCGGAGACGAAGCCGGACGATGTCCACGGGATGTTGGCTGCGAAGGGCATTCTGACCAGCCGCGGCGGGCGGACCAGCCACGCCGCGTTGGTGGCGCGCCAGTTCGGCAAGCCGGCTGTGGTCGGTGTTTCAGCACTGCGCCTTGATCTCAACCAACGCCAGATGACGGTGAACGGTCGGGTGTTCCAAGAGGGCGACTGGGTGTCCATCGACGGCACCGCCGGCGAGCTGTATGCCGGCAAGCTGGCGACCTTGGTGCCGGACATCAAAGACCCGAACCTTATCAAGATCCTCTCCTGGGCCGACGGGTTGCGCCGGCTGGGGGTGTGGGCCAACGCCGACTACCCACGCGACGCCCAGCGCGCGCGGGATTACGGAGCCGAGGGCATCGGCCTGACCCGGACGGAGCACATGTTCTTCGAGCAGGAGCGACTGCCCCACGTTCAGCAGATGATTCTCTCCGAGACGTCCGAGGAGCGAAAGGCAGCCTTGGACAAGCTATTGCCCTTCCAACGCAGTGATTTCGAGGGCCTTTTCCGGGTCATGCACGGCCTGCCGGTCATCATCCGGCTGATCGACCCACCGCTGCACGAGTTCCTGCCCAGCCACGACGAGTTGCTGCGTGATGTGACCGTGTTGCGAACGCGCAAGGAATTCGGCAGGCTCTCAGTTGATGACGAGAAAACGCTGGCCGAAAAAGAGGACCTGCTGGCCGCTGTGAACAGATTGCACGAGGCCAACCCGATGCTCGGCCTGCGGGGCGTTCGCCTGGGCATCCACATGCCCCAAGTGACCGAGATGCAGGTGCGGGCCATCTTCGAAGCGGCCTGCAAGGTTGCGAAGGAAGGCGTGGACGTCCACCCCGAAATCATGATCCCCCTGACCTCTCACGTGAACGAGCTGAAGGTCCAGCAAACGGCGCTGGAGCGGGTTGGCCGGCAGGTGATGGACGAGCAGGGCATTGAGGTCGATTACAAGTTCGGCACGATGATCGAGATTCCGCGCGCTGCCCTCACGGCCGACGAGGTGGCTGAGTACGCGCAGTTCTTCTCCTTCGGCACTAACGATCTGACCCAGACCACCTTCGGCATCTCGCGGGACGATGCCGAGGCCGGCTTCCTGGTGGAGTATCAGGAACAGGGCATTTTGCCGGAGAACCCCTTCGCCAGCATCGACGAGGCTGGCGTTGGCAAGTTGATGGAGTGGGCTGTGAACGCGGGCCGGCAGACCCGCCCGGACCTGGAGGTGGGCATCTGCGGCGAGCACGGAGGCGATCCCAAGTCAGTGCATTTCTGTCACAAGATTGGGTTGAACTATGTGAGTTGCTCCCCCTTCCGCGTCCCCATCGCACGTCTGGCGGCCGCCCACGCTGCGTTGGAAGACAGGTAGAGTGGCTTTGCCAGCCACCAGGCGCGTCGGGCAGCAAGCCAGGCCTGCTGGGCAGCTTTGACCGGCGGCTTTTTCCCTGTCAGAGTGCGCAACAGGTCGCAGAAGTTAGCGCGAAAAAGGTCGAGGGCCCGGGAGATCGTGGTCTACCAGGCCCTCGCCCTTTTCTCATCCCATTATCTCTATCTTTGTCTGTGTTCTTTTCCGTTACGAGTGGCTGATCCCTCTTCTTATCGCAATAATTGGCATCGTTTCAGCGCGCACCCAGATCGCTTCACACTTTTGCTCGCGCTGGACAACAGTCCAGCGCCCTGAAACGTTCGAAGCCGCCGGACTGTTGTCCGGCAGGAGCAAACTGTAAAGCCGAGTTTCCCGTAGATGATGCAACGATGCGCAATAATTGGACCAGCCTCGTACCGCACTAAGACCTGATTTTGACCCAACAGTGATATGCTTCACAATTAGAATACCCTAGAGGAGTATAGTATTTGGAGGGCTGGTGTGGACCACTATGAGAGGAGTTCGTTATGGATCGCACGTGGAAGCGCCTGAGTCTGATGACGTTGGT
>JBHHTZ010000303.1:0-5403 GCA_046753605.1 Anaerolineae bacterium | reverse complement strand
GGCATGTGCCCCGTCGCGTACTCCCCCCTTCTCCCCTCTTCCCTGCCGTTAAGGTCTGTCACGACAGTCAAAACCCCCAATCGCAAGACAGGGAAATATCCGTCGATTCCGTGTTCGCGCAAAACTCGACATCCCCATCAGTAGGGCAAGCCGGCCTGCGCAGTGTGCATAGTCACTCGACACAGCAGTTGCCCTACCCCCCGTCACAGAGCTATGTTGCCCATTCTCTGAGCGGCGAGCCGCCGTATGCGGTTTGCCGCTCTTGGTTTTTCGGCAGACACGACTACCCGGAGGAGAGCGCATGAAGCCCGTCGCCGATCAACAGGGGACCAGGGACCTACTCCAAGAACTGGTGGAAGAAGGGCAAGAACAAGGATATCTCACAATCGACGATATCCTTACCGTGTTTCCGCAACCAGAGAAATACCTGGAGCCTATCGAAGAACTCCTAAACGGCCACGGCATTGAACTACTGAGCGCACCGCCGGCAGCCGATGCTGACCCCAATGGAAGGGCTGACGGCCACACCGCACCCTACGACCTATTCGATATCGACAGCGATGACACGATCAGTCTATACCTGCGTGAAGTCAGCACTATCCCCCTCCTGAAAGCTGAGGAAGAAGTACAACTGGCACAACGTCTGGAACGGGGGCTTCAGGCCCACGAAAAACTTGCCCGGGACAATGGCTGCAGCCCGCTCGAAAGGCGACAACTTGAGGGACTCGTTCGAGACGGCGAGGCAGCCAGGCATCATCTGATTCGCGCCAACTCACGACTGGTCATCAGCCTGGCCAAGAAGTACATGGGACAGGGAGTTCCACTTCTGGATCTCATTCAGGAAGGCAACATGGGGCTGATGCGGGCTGTTGAGAAGTTCGACTATCACCGTGGATACAAGTTCAGCACTTATGCCACCTGGTGGATCCGACAATCGATCACCCGAGCGGTCGCCGACCAGGGGCGCACGATCCGTGTGCCAGTCCACATGAACGATCGGATTCGTCGGGTCTACCGCGCATCACGCCAACTGGAACAGGGTCTCGGACGCTCCCCGACCGCCGAGGAACTGGCGCGTGAAGTTAATCTGACACCCCACAAAGTGCGCTGGATACTCCGTGTTTCGCAACGCCCCCTGTCTCTGGAAAGGCCCGTGGGCGAGGAGAAAGACAGCGAGTTGGGTGACTTTATCGAAGATCATGATGCCCCAGCGCCGGCAGACATGGCCTCACTGCACCTGCTTCGCGACGAGATCGAGAATGTGCTTACTGCCCTCACACCCCGTGAGGCTCGTGTACTCAAATTGCGCTTCGGGTTGACCGATGGTCGAAGTCATACGTTGAAGGAAGTGGGCGAGAAATTCGGCGTCACGCGGGAGCGGATTCGGCAGATCGAGGCCGAAGCGTTGCAGCGCCTGCGCCATCCAAACCGCAGCGGCCGCCTCCGCGACTACCTCCGATAGTTCATGATGCGAGCTCACAGTGCACAATCAGCGCGTTATGCTTGCGCCCCGGTATCTCTTGTGCTACAATCGGCGGCAGTTGGACGTAATGGAGCATTTCCCGTGACTTTCACCGGGGTCTCGCGTAGTAATCGTTGAAATGTTGGAGCAACCTCCACAAACGAACACATTCTTTGCCTGTGATTTGCCCGTGACCGAGGCCGCACATGGCGTGATGCTGTGTGTACACCTGGGTCATTTTCTTTTGCAGCGACCTGAGCCTTCCACCCGATCCTCAGGTCGCCGGCCTGTCGGAGGGAAAAGGTAATGATGCTGAGATACGCCGTTGTCGTGCTGGCCGCCGGCGAGGGAACCCGTATGAACTCTCATCAGCCCAAGGTGTTGCACCCTGTAGCCGGCGCCCCCATGGTCTCCCACGTCCTGAAAACAGCCACGTCCTTGAGTCCTCAACAGATTGTTGTGGTCGTTGGGCACGCGGCGGAACAGGTGAAAGCCGCCCTCGGCAACGATCCCGCCTTCGCCCAGCAAACCGAGCAGTTAGGGACGGCCCATGCGGCGATGCAGGCTCGCGAGAAGATCAACACCCCCGTCGAGGCCATCTTGGTGCTCTATGGCGACACTCCCCTGATCACCGGCGACACATTGGCCGCCATGCTGGAGCGACACGCGGCAGCCCGGCCGGCCATCACCATGCTGACCGCCCGTCTCGATAACCCAACCGGCTACGGGCGCATCATCCGCGACCAGGCCGGCCACGTGGTGGGCATCGTCGAAGAAGCTGTCACCACCGACGAGCAGAAAGCTGTACGGGAGATCAACACAGGTTTTTATGTCTTCGACGCGGAGTGGCTGTGGCCGGCCCTGGAGCGCGTTCAGAAGAGCCCCGCCGGCGAGTACTACTTGACTGATCTCGTTGAGCTTGCCGTGACCGATGGTCGCCGCGTGGAGGCGTTGCAAGCTCAGAACATGCAGGAGACGCTGGGCATCAACACGCGCGCCCAGCAGGCAGAGGCGGAAGCCATTCTTCGTGATCGAATTCGGGCGCGCTGGTTGGACAGCGGCGTGGCGATGATCGATCCCTCATCGACGTGGATTGATGCCGATGTGAGCATCGGTGCTGATACCGTCATCTACCCGAACACGTACCTCCATGGACGAACCGTGGTCGGCAGCGAATGCAGCCTCGGGCCGGGAACCCTGATTCGGGACAGCCGGGTGGGGGATCGATGCCAGGTCGTCTTTTCCATGATCGAAGAAGCTGTCCTGGAGGACGACGTTGATATTGGCCCGTACTCCCATCTGCGGCGTGGGGCCCACCTGGGGCGAGGGGTTCACATCGGCAACTTCGGGGAGATCAAGAACTCGACACTAGGCCCTGGCGTCAAGATGGGCCACTTCAGCTATCTGGGCGATGCGACCGTAGGCGAGGATGTGAACATCGGCGCCGGCACCATCACGTGCAACTACGACGGAGAGAGAAAGCACCCGACCATCATCGAGGAGGGGGCTTTCATCGGCAGCGACACCATGCTCGTCGCACCGGTCACTGTGGGCGCGGGGTCGCGAACGGGCGCCGGCTCTGTCGTGACGCGGGACGTTCCGCCGGAGAGCCTGGCCTACGGTGTGCCGGCCCGCGTGCGAAAGCCAAAGTCCTAGTTCCGTGGTATGTAGCCCGAAGTGGGGAATCTCTCCCGACCCGGGCAGTAGACTTCAGATTGTGAAGTGAGGCAATTGTGACTGACCCAAGTAGTAGTATCTGGCTGCCGGCCGCCTTTCTTTTTGTCTTCCTGATTCTGACGGCACTCGCCGCAGCGGCGGAGGCAGCGTTGACCTCGTTGAACCGAGTGCGCTTGCGAGGGTTGCTCGACCGTGGCATGTCGCGAAGCGGGGCCATCGAGTCCCTGATGGAAGACCCCCAACGATCCATGGTGACGCTCCTGATCCTGAATGGGCTGGGCCTCATCGGTTCTGCCAGTGCTGCCACTCTCCTGACCCTCCGCCTGGCCCGGACTGGCTGGCTTGAGTTCCTGTTTCTGTTTGCCATTGCGCTGCTACTGCTGGCCTTCGCACAGATTATTCCAAGAGCCTGGGCGGCCAGCAATCCCGAGCAGGCAGCGATCGTCGTGGCCCGCCCTATCGATCTGAGCGCCACGTTGCTGTGGCCTGTGGTGCGCCTGTTCGACCTGCTGTCTCGCGGCGTCAGCGAATTGGGCGGCGACGAAGATCAACCTATCATTCAGGGACTGGCCATGAGTGAGGAAGAACTACGCTTGCTGGTCGGCGCCGGCGAAGAAGAGGGCCTGATCGAAGAAGATGAGAAGGAAATGATCGCCGGCATCTTCGAGCTCGGCAAAACCCTGGCCCGAGAGGTCATGGTGCCGCGCATCAGCGTGGTGGCCGTCGAAGTCGATACTCCCGTCCTCGAGGCTCTGGACGTCATCATTGACGCCGGCCACTCACGCATTCCCGTCTATCGCGAGAGCATCGACAACATCGTAGGCATCCTATATGCAAAGGACCTGCTAAACTACTTTCGGGATGGACAAACCGATGTGCCGCTGCGCGACATGGTTCGGGATGCGTACTTCATCCCCGAGTCCAAGCACGTGGACGATCTGCTCCAGGAACTTCAGAACCGCAAGGTCCACATCGCCATCGTGGTTGATGAATACGGCGGCACCGCCGGCCTGGTGACGATTGAGGACCTGATCGAGGAGATCGTGGGCGAGATTCAGGACGAATACGACCGCGAAGAGCCGTTTATGGAACAGGTCAGCCAAGATGAGATCATATTCAATGCGCGCGTTGATCTGGATGATGTGAACCGGCTGATGTCCTTGAACCTGCCCACAGAACATGGTGATACCCTGGGGGGTCTGGTTTTCAGCGAACTGGGGAAGATCCCAAGCCAGGGAGATCAGGTTCACGTGAACGGCGTGACCATCGAGGTGCTGTCGGTGGTAGGCCGGCGCATCAAGCAGGTGCGCGTGGTCCGGGATCGGCGGGATACCGACAGGTTGAACGGCAGCAGCATCGAGCACCACAAAGCCCAGGGTCACAACCACCGGGGACTGGTTGAGGATGCGCCGGCGTGACCAGCCCACACGAATGTCTGCCCCCTGACGACGACCAACTGGTCGAACAGGCCAGGCTGGCCCGGCAGCAGGCATACGCGCCCTACTCCCGTTTCCAGGTGGGAGCGGCGCTGCTGACAAAATCGGGACAGGTCTTCACCGGGGCCAACGTAGAGAATGCCGTCCATGGTCTGGCCATCTGCGCCGAGCGAAATGCCATCTTCCAGGCGGTGGCCTGCGGCGAGCGCGAATTCGAGGCTATTGCCGTCGTCACTGAGCCGGGCGTTACTCCGTGCGGTGCATGCCGGCAAGTCATGCAAGAGTTCGACAATGGCTCCCTGCGGGTTATCGTCGCGGATACTGCCGGCCACCAGCATACATACCCACTCGCACACCTGCTACCCCACGCCTTCACGGCTGAACACCTCCCCAACGCGACCTGACCCTGCTTGCGCGGCTGTATAGCCGATGTTATAATTGTAGAATAATGGATCAGCGACGCCAGCGACTCTATCGCACCCCCGCCATCGTGCTGAAGCGGCAAGACTTTGGGGAGGCCGACCGCATCCTGACGCTCTTCACGCCGGCTCACGGCAAGCTGCGCGTCATCGCCAAAGGCGTGCGTAAGACCACCAGCCGCAAGAGCGGGCACGTCGAGCTATTCACGTACAGCAACCTGCTCATCGCAAAAGGGCGAAACCTGGACATCGTTACCCAGGCGGAGATGATCAGACCATTCCGGGGCCTGCGCCAAGAACTCCCGCGCATTAGCTACGCCTACTACATCGCTGAGCTGGTCGAGAAGTTTACCAAGGAAGATGATGAGAATCGACCGCTGTTTGACCTGTTGCTGGCAACGCTCCAGAC
>JBHHTZ010000302.1:0-5404 GCA_046753605.1 Anaerolineae bacterium | reverse complement strand
TCGGCCTGGCGCTCTTCTTCTTCGGTGTGGGCCTGTCCACGCTACTCTACAAGTTCGTGGTCGGCGTGACGCTGCAGCCGCCGCTCATCCCGACCCTCAAGAGCGTCCCGATTCCGCTGCTCAGCCAGATACCGGTCCTGGGCGAGGTTTTCTTCAACCAGAACTTGCTGGTCTACTTCGCGGTGCTGCTGTCCATCTTTCTGTACTACCTGCTCTACAAAACAAGCTTCGGCCTGGAGCTGCGAGCGGTCGGCGAGAACCCGAAAG
This sequence comes from Anaerolineae bacterium, assembly GCA_046753605.1. Lineage (GTDB taxonomy): Bacteria > Chloroflexota > Anaerolineae > Epilineales > JAANWY01 > JBHHTZ01. The sequence goes on along the minus strand of JBHHTZ010000302.1, from coordinate 5,137 downwards.
CGGCCGACAGCCTGGGCGTAAACGTCGTGCGCATGCGATATGCGACCGCAATCGTCGGGGCGATGCTGATGGGGATGGCCGGCGCGTATCTGCCGATGGTCTACACTGGCACTTTCACCGAGGGCATGGTGCAGGGGCGAGGCTGGATCGCCATTGCCCTGACCTTTTTCGGCGGCTGGAGTCCGCACCTGATCTTTCTGGGGTCGCTGTTTTTCGCCGGCGTAGAAGTCCTGGCCCTGCGAGTGCAGATCGGGGGGTTCGGTATTCCCTACCAGTTCCTTCTCACGCTGCCCTACATTGCCACCATCCTGGTGATGATGTTCGCTTTCCGATGGGTGAGAGCGCCGGCGTTTCTGGGGCAGAACTACGATCGGGAAAGGCGGACGCTGGCCTGACGCCGCCAACGTGCCTCTTGAGCTCAATGTGAGACCGCTGCAACGCTGGTAAACCCCCGCTCGTTGTGGTAAAATAGACTAAAGAGTAATCACCTAGAGTGGAGGGCAGAGATGAATCGCGTGCGATGGCAGGACCGGATCGTCATTGCGCCGGATCTCCACCACGGCGATCCGTGCATTAAGGGAACCCGTGTTCCTGTAACAATGATCATAGGAAGCCTGGCCGATGGAATGACGCTGGAAGAAATCCAGGAAGCCTATCCTCAGCTAAGGGTGGAGGATATTCAGGCGGCCTTAGCCTATGCCGCCGAAGTAATGCGCCAGGAGATTTTTATGCCGCTAGTGGCATAGAGGCTGACCATGCGCGTCAAAGTGGACGAAGACCTGCCAAGAGCGGCCGTTCAGATGCTCCAGGACAGAGGGTACGACGCAGTCAATGTGGTGGAGCAAGGAATGGGAGGGTGGACAGACTCGGCCTTATGGCAAGCGGTGCAGGTTGAGCAAAGGTTCCTGGTGACCGCCGACAAGGGATTTGCTGACATCCGTTTCTACCAGCCGGGGACTCATGCTGGCGTCTTGTTGCTGCGCCCCAACCAAGATGGCATTCAGCCAGTTGTTGAACTCCTGGAGAAAGTTCTAGGGCGCTACGATCTGGAGGCCCTATCGGGAACAATTACGGTGGCTACGCCTCGTGGGATACGCATCCGACGTGCGAGGACGTGAATGATGCGGGGCCAGCCACATCCAGAAACAGCTTCCCTGCATAGACCCTAAAGGTTTCGGAAACCTTTAGGGTCCGTCTAATCACCAAAGTTGAGAGAGCCTGACCCCACATGGGAGATACCGCTGTGACAGCCACCAAAGTTGAAGTTAGACCCGGTGCCTACTACGACTCCGTAATCCTCATGCAATTGCAGCGCTCCCTGGCCGGCCTGCCCGCCGTGCTCGACGCCGGCGTGGTGATGGGCACCGCTGCCAACAAAGAACTGCTCGACCAGAGCGGCCTCCTGCCACCCGAAGCCAGCGCCGCCGCAGCCGACGACCTGGTCATCGTCGTCAAGGCCGAAGACGAGGCCGGCGCTGAGTCCGCCCTGGCCCAGGTGGACGAGCTTCTGGCCCGCCGGCGCTCGGTCATCGAACAGGAATACCGACCTCAGAGCGTCGAAGCCGCGGCCCAGATGCTGCCCGATGCGCAGTGGGTGCTGGTCTCCGTCCCAGGCCGCTACGCTGCCGGCGTAGCCCGCCAGTCCCTGCGCCTGGGCAAGAACGTGTTCCTCTACAGCGACAACGTCTCGCTGGACGACGAGATCGCTCTGAAACAGATGGCCGCCGATAAGGGCCTGCTGGTCATGGGGCCGGACTGTGGCACAGCCATCGTGAACGGCGTGGGGTTGGGGTTCGCCAATCACGTGCGCCGGGGCCCGATCGGGGTGGTGGGCGCAGCCGGCACGGGCTTGCAGGCCGTGACGTCTCGCATCCACCAGTTGGGCGCGGGCATCACCCATGCCATCGGCGCCGGCGGGCGCGACCTCTCCGAGGCGGTGGGCGCGGTGACAGCCCGACAGGGGCTCGACCTCCTCGGTCGTGACCCTGAAACACAGGTCATCGTGCTCATCTCCAAGCCGCCGGCCTCCAACGTGGCCGATGATCTGCTGCGGGTTGCCCGCGCAGCCGGCAAGCCGGTGGTGGTGGACTTCATCGGCTACACGCCGCCGGCCCCGCAAGTGGGAAGCCTGCATTTCGCCACCTCTCTGGACGAGGCCGCCGCTTTGGCGGTGCAGTTAGCCGACGAAGGGGCCGGCACAGATTCCGCCGCAGACCTTGACCTGACTCAGTTTGCGGCTGGTCAGCGCTACCTGCGCGGGCTCTTCTCCGGCGGCACCTTGGCCTATGAAACCCTGCTCATCCTGCAGGACTATCTGCCCGTCGTTTACTCCAACACACCCATCGACAAGCGCTATCGCCTGGAGGACTCGCTGGTCAGCCAGGCGCACACGGTGATTGACCTGGGCGAAGACGAATTCACCGTGGGCCGGCTGCACCCCATGCTGGACAACGACCTGCGCATCCGCCGGCTGCACCAGGAGGCCGACGACCCGGAGGTGGCCGTGATCCTGCTGGACGTGGTGCTGGGCTACGGCGCTCATCTCGATCCGGCCGGCGAGTTGGGGCCGGCCATCGCTCAGGCGCGGGCGCGGGCCGAAGAGGCCGGCCGGCATCTGGAGGTGGTCGCCGTCGTGGTTGGCACCGACGAGGACCCGCAGGACCTCCAATCCCAGGTTCAGCAGCTCGAAGCTGCTGGTGTGCGGGTGGAGACAAGCAACGAGGGGGCCGTTCGCTACGTCGGGCGGTTGCTGCAAAGCCTCGATCCACCAGCCGGCCTGCCGCCGGTGGACATGGCCGCGCTGCAGCACCCTCTGGCAGCCATCAACGTCGGCCTGGAATCCTTCACCGAAAGCCTGACCGCCCAGGGCGCCCCGGTCATCCAGGTGGACTGGAAGCCGCCGGCGGGGGGAAATGAGAGGTTGATGGCGATACTCGAACGGATGCGAGGATAGATATTGGGTATTGGATATTGGGTATTGGATATTGGGTGTTCGATTCCAGGAGGAGGTGAGAGATGGCGATGAAGTTTGAGGACTTGAGAGTGTTGCAGGCTGCGGAGGCTGTGGCCGATGACATTTGGCGGCGGGTCGTGCGGTGGGACTGGTTTGCGCGGGACGTCGTTGGCAAGCAACTGGCCAAGGCCGCAGACTCGATCGGGGCGAACATTGCTGAGTCGTATGGCCGTTTTCATTACGGTGAGAAGCTTCAGTTCCTGTATTATGCGCGCGGTAGCCTTTTCGAGACCAAGTATTGGCTCAACCGGGCTTTGACGCGTGAGTTGATGTCACCCAAGCAGGTGCAGGACTATGCGTCCAGCGTAACGAGTCTTGCACGTCAGTTGAACGCGTTTGCCACCACTCTCAAATCCCAACGTCGCGGTGATCAGGCACAGCCGAAAGCAGTGCGCGAAGCCGCCGGCGAATACGTAATGGAGTGGGTAAATGATGTGGCAGAACCCCTGTTCACCCAGTACGAATTAGAATGGTTCGAAACCGTTCCCCAATACCCAATACCAGATGCCTAACGCCCAATACCCAATACCCAATATCCAATATCCAATACCCAATACCCCGCGACGAAGACGCTACAATGGAAGGAGAAATCAATGGACATCGAATCTGCAAACACCCAAACCGTAGAACGCATGATGGAAGCCCATCCGGTGTTGGTGGGAGTGGGCAAGGCGCGGGACGTGATTCCCGGCATGCGGGACAACCTGTTGCTGCACGCCGGCCCGCCCATCACCCTTCGGGCTGAGCCTCAGGACGAAGCCTGGGAGCGAGCATCGGGACCGATGCGCGGCGCCATCACCGGCGCGTTGATCTTCGACGGAAAGGCCAAAGACGAAGCTGAAGCGCGTGCGCTGGTGGAATCGGGAGAGGTCGATCTGGAGCCCTGCCACCACCACCAGGCGGTGGGTCCCATGGCCGGCCTGATCGCGCCCTCCATGTCAGTCTACATCATCGAGAACAAGACGCACGGAAATCTGAGCTTCTCTGGTCTGAACGAAGGGTATGGCAAAGTGCTGCGCTACGGCGCGTACAGCGACGACGTGCAGCAGCGCCTGCGCTGGATGGAGGATGTCATGGCCCCCGTCCTGGCCGACGCCATCGAGGCCAGCGGAGGAATTGACATCCGCGCCCTGCTGGCCGAAGCCCTGCACATGGGCGACGAGGGACACAACCGCAACAAGGCCGGCTCGATCCTCTACACCACAAAACTGGCGCCGTTCATCGCGAAGACCGCCCCCAGTCCAGACGTAGCAGCCGAGGTGCTGCGCTTCCTGGGCGACAACGCCCTCAGCGTGCTGAACCCCGTGATGGCGGCCTGCAAAGCCATGGCCGACGCCGGCCACGGTGTGGAAGGCAGCACCATCGTCACCACCATGGCCCGCAACGGCACCGACTTCGGCATCCGCGTCAGCGGGCTGGGCGACCGCTGGTTCACCGCCCCCGTCCCGACCCCCCAGGGCCTCTACTTCCCCGGCTTCACGGCCGACGATTCCAGTGGAGACCTGGGCGACAGCACGATCACCGAGACAGCCGGCATTGGTGGCTTTGCCATGGCGGCCGCGCCGGCCATCGTCACCTTCGTCAGCGGCACGCCCCAGGACGCGCTGAACACCACGCTGGAGATGTACGAGATCACCCAGACCGAGCACAAGTACTTCACCATCCCCCAATTGGACTTCCGGGGCACGCCCACCGGCCTCGACATCCGCAAGGTGGTGGAGAAGGGCATTCCGCCGCGCGTCAACACCGGCATCGCTCACAAGGAGGCCGGCGTGGGCCAGATCGGGGCCGGGTTGGTGCGCCCACCGATGAGCATGTTTGAGGAGGCGTTGGTGGCGTTTGCCGAACACTACGGGATCTAAGATGTGGGCGCGACGGGCACACCGGGAGTGAAGCGGACCATGGCAGGATCGGCGCCCATCACAGAATATCACCTGACTGATCATGCTCTACTGGAGATGGCACGACGTCAAATTGCCGAGGTTGATATCGCCCGCGTCTTGTCTGCCCCGGAGCAAGCCGAACACGTTCGCCCGGGCCGCAAGGTCTACCAATCTCGGTTAGAGTTTGGGGATCCACCCAAGGTCTACCTGCTGCGAGTTTTTGTAGACATTGATCGGCAGC
>JBHHTZ010000301.1:0-5405 GCA_046753605.1 Anaerolineae bacterium | reverse complement strand
CCACGTCCTGGTGGTAGGCGACTTCTTCCTGGACGAATACCTGCTCATCGACCGCCGGCTGAGCGAAGTCTCCCTGGAGACGGGGCTGGAGGCGTATCAGGTGGTGGGGGTTCGTTCCAGCCCTGGCGCGGCCGGCACCGTGGCCTCCAACCTGCGGTCCCTGGGCGTACAGGTAACGACTTTGGGTGTCATCGGCGGCGACGGCCGAGGGTATGAGCTGAGACGGGGCCTGATGGAGAGGGGGGTGAACGTCGAGCAGCTCATCGTCCGAGACGACCGCTTCACGCCGACGTATACCAAGCCTCTGGTGCGCGAAGCGGATGGCCGGCAGCACGAAATCCAGCGACTGGACATCAAGAACCGAGACCCCTTGCCAGAAGAGGCAGAGCAGGCCGTCATCGCACGGCTGCGCGAGTTCGTCCCCGACGTCCACGGTGTGATCATCGGCGATCAGGTGCAGGAGCGCAACTGTGGCGTGATAACGGATCGGGTACGCGACGAACTCATGGCCCTTGCACGGACTCAGCCCGACACAGTCTTTGCAGCGGACTCGCGCGAGCGCATCGGGCTGTTCCGCAACGTGATCATTAAACCTAACCGCCACGAGGTCGTGCAAGCCGTGTATCCAGACCGAGAGAGCGACGCCAGCAGATCGCTGCTGGAAGCGTGCGGGGCGGAACTGTGCTGGCGTACGGGCCGGCCAGTCTTCATCACTGTCGGAGCCGAGGGGATCCTGCTGTCCGATGCCGGCGGCTGCGAGCACATCCCGGCCGTTCCGGCGAGGGGACCCATCGACATCGTGGGAGCGGGGGATAGCGTGATGGCGGGCCTCGTTTCGGCGCTTTGTGCGGGGGCAGAGCCGGCGGAGGCCGCGCTGGTGGGCAACCTTGTGGCCTCCATCACCGTCCAGCAAATCGGTACGACGGGTACAGCTACCCGCCAGCAGGTTCTGGAGCGCTTTCGCGCGTTCAGCCGGATGCAGTAGCCGGCCAGGACCGCCCCTGCCCGAGCGGCCCTGGCCGGTAAGAGGGGGGCTGACAAGCACTAGGGAGACTGCGGCTCCAGCGTGAAGTCGATGTTCGGCACAGATTGACCGACTTCCTCCACGATGACAGGCGTTGCCTCCTCGGGCGTTGACGCTTCCTGCCAGAACTCAACAGCGTAGCCCTGGCGCACGCCCACAGCGGCCACCGTGTACTCGCCGGCCGGCAGCCCCTGAACGGTGTACGTGCCGTCGTCGGCTGTCACGGCTGCCGGGTGTGGCCGTCGCTGCTGACCATCGGACGGGCCTGGTTTACCGGGCCGAGCCTGCTGGCCCTGCCGCTGAGCTACAGCAGGCGCCGGTGAGCCGCCGGCATCCTCGGGCGACCGCACGGGCCGGATTACGATGGGGATGCCGGCCAGCGGATCCCCGGTCTCCTGATCCGTGACCACGCCGGAAACCTCAGCGCCTCGGTCGAGGTCGAAGTCGATTCCAGCCGTGCCGGTGCTCGCCGTTACCGTGACCGGTGTAGCATCATCTGGCGAGTGGACGTTGTCATACACTTCACCCAGATAGGCCGTGCCTTTCGCCTGCACGCCAACGATGTAGTCACCCGGCGGCAACCCCTCGAGGGTGTACTTCCCCTCCGCGTCGGTTCGAGCGGTACGCCGGATACGCAGTTCCCGGTTGCCGGCGATGACCCGCAACCCTTCCAGCGGGTCGCCGGAGTCGTTCGCTGTCACCTGACCGGAGATGGAGCCGAAGGTGGACGGGTTGAAGACGATCACGTTGGCCTCAAGCTCGTCCACATCCTGAGCCGATTCACCCTCAGTCGGCTCGGCTGTCGCCGTCAGGCGCACGAGCAGGTGGATCTCGCCAGGCTGGTAGAAAGAGACTGCAACCCCGAGCGGGTGTTGCTCGAAGGCCGGCCCCTCCTTCGTATCGGAGACATGGGCGTCGTCCAGGAGGGTCATGCCGCCCTGCTCGTCAACCGAGTACACTTCAAGATCGGCAGACAGCGTGCCGCCTGGCTCGCCCAGCCACAGGCCGCTGGCGCCGGCCATCACGCGCATGGTGGCGCCGGGCATCACGGTAAACGTGGGCATCTCCTCGGGCGCCGGTCGAACGAAATTATGGGCGGCCGCTTGACCCTGCACGATGGCCCCCCGGGCTGCGCCGATGCGGACCGCCCGCCCCGGCTGTGCTTGCGGGGGATCGGCCGGCTCAGCCAGGGCCGGGACACTGGCAGCCAACAACATAGCTACTACCACTATCAAGACAAACGTGTAACGTCGTTTCATCAAGAGAACCTCCTTACTCTATGCTGTGTGCAGTTCATCGAATCCGGCTCGACTGAGGTGATGCGTGTTGCGTGTTGCGTATTGCGCAGTACGCAATACTCACACTATGTCCAATTGCCAAACCACAACTCGATGAATGACACACTTGCTTACCTCAACGCTCTGACCCAAGGGTATCGCCCACCTGTTAGCCAGTCTTTGTCAGTTTGTAAACAACGTGTAAACGGCGAAGTTTTCGCGTTTCAGGAATCCAGGTTGACAAACTGGCGATGGTTTGGTATACTATCGCCCGCAATGAACATATCGGTTGTTTTGGGCGTTTTTGACGCCAAGCAGGGCAAGAAGGAGAAGCCGGACGATCCGTCTGGTTAGCTGTGCTTGCCTGAACACGCCCATAGCGCGTAGCCAACGCCGGCCACCAGACGAGGTGAGCCGGCGGTTTTTGTTTCATGCCGAAAGTGCAAAAGGAGGTTCTCAGAAATGGCAACTGCAACATGTCCCGAATGCGCCGGCGAGGTTCTCTTCGGCGCTGGCACCGTGGTCGGCGAGATCGCCCAGTGCCCCGACTGCGGCGTGGAGCTGGAAGTGCTGAGCGTCGAACCGCTGGAGGTTGATCTGGCGCCGGAAGTCGAAGAGGATTGGGGAGAGTAGTGCGTGAAACGTGAAACGTGAGGAACGGAGTCTGCACCGATCTTCACGTTTCACGTTTTACGTTTCACGCCTTCTCGGACCCCATCTTGGTCTTGAAAAGGAGCATGTCCATGCACATTGGAATTCTACATTCTCGAATCCGACTCGAAGAGAAACTCATCCTGCAGGAGTTGGACCGGCGCGGTCTCGACTACGACATGATCGATGTACGCCACGTCTCGTTTAATCTGCACGAAAATGGGTGGGCCGACTACGATGTGGTCTTGGAGCGCTGCGTCAGCCACTCGCGAGCCTTGTCGTCGTTGCGCATCCTGAACGCCTGGGGGGTGCCAACGGTCAACCCGTTCCAGGTGGGCGAGGTCTGTGGTGACAAGCTGAACACGTCCCTGGCGCTGATCCAGGCCGGCGTGCCCACCCCCCGCGTCGAGATCGCCTTCACCCCCGAATCCGCTCTGGAAGCCATTGAGCGGATGGGCTACCCCGTGGTGCTCAAGCCGGCGGTCGGCTCGTGGGGCCGGCTGCTGGCCCGCGTCAACGACCGCGACGCCGCCGAGGCTCTGCTGGAGCACAAGTCCACCCTGGGCTCGTACCACCACTCCATCTACTACATCCAGGAATACATCCACAAGCCCGACCGCGATATTCGCAGCTTTGTTGTCGGCGACGAGACGATCTGCGCTATCCTGCGGGAGTCGCAGCACTGGATCACCAACACCGCCCGCGGTGGTCGCGCCGGCAACTGCCCGGTAACACCGGAGATTGACGCCCTCTCTCGGGCCGCCGCTCGGGCCGTCGGAGGCGGCATCGTTGCCGTCGATCTTGTGGAGAGACCAGACGGCGAGTTACAGGTTATCGAGGTTAATTACACTATGGAATTTCGCAACAGCATTGAGCCGACGGGGGTGGATATTCCGGCGAAGATTGTGGATTATGTGGTGGCTGTGGGGGAGGGGCGCCAGGAGCTGAGCAGGGGGGACAAGGAGACAAGGAGACAAGGGGAGGGGGAGATGCAGAGAGGTCACCTTGTCACCCCCTCTCCCCCTCTCCCCCTCACTCCGGCACCTGTACACCCTGACTCAGAACCGGAGGGTGGGTATGGTTAGCGCCAGCATTGTGGGGGGGTCGGGGTATGCCGGCGGTGAGCTGTTGCGGTTGCTGCTGAGACACCCCGAGGTGGAAGTGCAGCAGGTGACGTCGGAGCGGTACGCCGGTCGCTACGTCCACAGTGTGCACCCCAACCTGCGGGGCCAGACACGCTTGCAGTTCAGCCGGCTGGAACAGCTCGAACCCTGCGACCTGCTCTTCCTGGCTCTGCCCCACGGTCAGGCCGCCCGCCAGATCGACCACTTCGCCATGCTGGCCGACCGCATCATCGACCTGTCGGCCGATTTTCGGCTGCGCGATGCCGGCGCGTACCAGCGCTGGTACGGCGAGGTGCATTCCGCCCCGGCATGGCTGAGCCGCCCTTCGACAGGCCCTTCGATGAACGCCTCGGCCGACGCCTCGGCGGAGGCCTCAGGACGCCGCTCAGGACGAGGCTTCGTGTACGGGCTGCCCGAAGTGTACCGCGAAGAGCTTCGCGACGCCCGCTACGCCAGCGGCGTTGGCTGCAACGCCACAGCGGTCAACCTGGCTCTGTGGCCCCTGGCCCGCGCGGGTCTCATCGAGCGCGTCGTGGCCGAGGTGAAGGTCGGTTCGTCCGAGGCCGGCAACAAGCACAGCCTGGCCTCCCACCACCCCGAGCGCAGCGGTGCAGTCCGCTCCTTCGCCCCCACCGGCCATCGCCACCAGGCCGAGATGCACCAGGTGCTGGGCGATTTCGAGCTTCACTTTTCGGCTACGGCCGTCGAGCTTGTACGCGGCGTCCTGTGTACGGCTCACTGTTTCCTGCGGGAAGACTTGCAGGAACGTGATCTCTGGAAGCTTTATCGCGGGACATACAACGACGAGCCCTTCATCCGCATCGTCAAGGATCGAACCGGCGTGTACCGCTACCCGGAGCCGAAGATCCTGGCCGGCACCAACTTCTGCGACATCGGCTTCGAGCGCGATCCCGACTCGAACCGCATCGTGGTCATCAGCGCGCTGGACAACCTGATGAAGGGTGCTGCCGGCAGTGCTGTGCAGTCGATGAATGTGATGATGGGATGGGGGGAGACGCTGGGGTTGGAGTTTGTGGGGCTGCACCCGATCTAGTGCGTACTGCGTACAGCGTATGCCGCCTTACGCAGTACGCAATACGCAGTACGCAATGGAGGAAGTAAGGACGTGATCGTTGTGAAAGTCGGCGGTAGCGCAGGCATCGACCTCGACGCTGTGTGCGCTGATGTCGCATCTCTCGTGCAGGCGGGTCAGCGGCTCATCCTGGTGCATGGCGGCTCTCACCAGACGAACGAGGTGGCTGAGAAGCTGGGACATCCCCCCCGGTTTGTGACGTCGCCGTCGGGCTACACCAGCCGGCGCACGGACCG
>JBHHTZ010000300.1:0-5433 GCA_046753605.1 Anaerolineae bacterium | reverse complement strand
AGGAAAGTATAGCCTCACTTCAGCACCACCCCTGCGCGAAGCGCTTCGTTCAACGGCCAGCGTCAGCCGCCCGCCGATCCTCGACAGCGCGACTCCCGACCACGCCCCACGCTGACGAACGAGAAACCGCCTGAAATCGCCCAGCTAGGCGGGTCGGCTGCACGCATTGTTGGGCGGCGCAGCGCTGCCACCCACACCGGCGCAACCTGCCCACTGACAACCCGCGACCCCGGCCAACAAGCGCGACCCACTTGCACTACCCAGCAACCTCACCGTTGGGCAGGCAAACAAACTCCGTTTCTTCGTCAACCTGCCCTCTGACTCCGCGCCGCCCAACGGCCAGCGTCAGCCGCCGCCCGACCCCGGGCAAAGTAACCTCGCTCACGACTTCAGTGGCAGGCAGTCTCCACCTCGCAAAGCCCCACGATAGGGGGTCGGCTCCACGCGCAGGTTAGGCACCTCTTTTCACCTGCCGTCTACGGATGGTTCCGCAGTACCAGCGGCAGGTAGATTTTGTATTCTACCGCCGCCCCTCCCCCAAAACCCGCTGCCCAGCGTGTAGCCGCCGCCGGAGAGCACCCCGGCGTCCGGCTGGCCAATAGTGCCGCCCAGGGTGTAGTCACCGCCCGCGCTGAAGGTGTAGCCGCCGCCGTCTATCGTGCTCCAGCTCAGGTCATACCCTCCGCCCGATTGGGACAGCACCACCGCCGGTAACAGCACCAGCAGGAAAAGCAAAGCATAGCTCAGCCATCGCTTGTTCATTTTTGTGCCTCCATCATTTCCAGGTTCTGGCGCGGGGTTTCCCACTCCGGGGCCAGTTCGGCGGCCTGCTGAAAGTGGTCCCGCGCCGTTTCTTCGTCCCCGCGTTGCAGGGCAATCAGCCCCAGGTTGTTGTAGACCCGCGCATCCTCCACCCTGGCCTCCAGCATCTGCATGAGCAACTGCTCCGCTGCGTCCAGCTCGCCCAGGTGGATGAGGGCCGCGCTGCGCCCAATGGCCACGTCCCGCGGCTCGGCGCCCAGCCGCTCGGCCTGGTCTAGCGCGTTCAGCGCCCCCTGCGGCTGACCGTTGGCCAGCAGCAGGTCGGCCAGGCGCAGCCAGCGGGCCGGTTCCTGGGTCTGGGACAGCAGGCTCTCCGCCTCCGCTGCCTGGGCGGGGGGCAGCAGGCGGGCCGCTGCGCTCAGGTGCTGCGCGGCCAGGTCTGGCCGATCGGCGCGCAGGTAGACGATGCCCAGGTTGAGATGCGCCGCCGGAAAGTCCGGGTCCTGGGCCAGCACCCGGTCCAGCAGGAGGCGCTCCGCTTCCTGCAGTTCCCCCTGCTCGCGCAGGGCGCCGGCCAGGTTGTTCCAGTAGAGGGGTTCCTGCGGCGCACGCTCTACCAGGTCGGCGAAGACGGCTTCGGCCTCGGCGTAGCGTTCCAGGTAGAAGAGGGCCAGCCCTTTGTTGTCCGCCGCGTCCAGGTCTTCAGGGTCCCGCGCCAGGGCCTGTTCGGCCAGGGCCAGCCCTTCGGCGTAGCGGCCGCTCTCCACTGCTTCCAGGGCCAGGTTGGTGTAGGGCAGGGCCGATTGGGGCGCGCGGCGCATGGCCCAGGGCCAGAGGGTCTCGTCGCTGCGCCAGTGGGGGACGGTCAGTTGCACCGTGGCCGCGGCTGCTGCCAGCCACAGAACCATCATCGGGCCGCGCAGGGAGGCCCATCGGGAGGGGGCCGGGGTTGCCGGCGCGGCAGCCAGCGCCAGAGCCAGCAGGGCCAGGGGGAAGGTGAGGAAGCGTTCGGCCACGAAGGCGCCCCCGCCGAGTTCCAGGGGCAGGATGTTGAGCACCGGCCCCAGGGCAAGGGCCGCGGCCAGGGCCAGCCAGGCGGGACGGCCGCCCCGGCGCATCCCCCAGGCCAGGGCAGCCAGCGCGGCAGCCGCCAGCAGCACCCCCGGCCAGACCGCCGCGTCACCCGGCCGCAGGGGCAGGTCGGCGTAGTGGATGGGCGTCAGAGTGGTGAAGGGCCAGACGGCCAGCAGGACGTATTCGCCGAAGGAGCGCAGCACCAGCAGGGCGTGGCTCAAGAGGCCGCCTGTCTCCAGAGTCTCCCCCGCCTGGGGGGTCCAGAGCGCGCTCAGGGCGAGAAGGCGCACCAGCAGGGCCAGCGCGGTTCCGGTGACCACGCCGCCCCAGCGGGGGAGCAGGCCTGTCCTGAGCGCCGTCGAAGGGTCCCGCCGGAGGGCCGCCGGGTCGGGCCGGGAGGGGCGGGTGGCCCACCACCAGAGGGGGTAGACGACCAGGAAGTCGGCGGCCATCTCTTTGCTCAGCAGGGCCAGGGCCGTCCCCCCGGCCAGCAGGGCCGCGGCGCGCCAGCCATCCAGACGCTGTTCCAGGAACAGAGTGGCCAGCAGCAGGGCGGTCATCAGCAGGTCGAAGCGGCTGGAGATGAAGGCCGCGCTTTCTACCAGAGCCGGGTGGACGGCGTAGGCCAGCCCGGCAGCCAGCCAGAGGGGCGACGCGTCGTCACCCGCCAGCCGCCGGGCCAGCCGGGTGACCAGGGCGGTGTTGAGGGTGTGTAGAAGCAGGTTGGTCAGGTGGAAGGCCCAGGGGGCCAGGCCGAAGAGGCGCAGTTCCACCAGGAAGGTGGCCAGGGCCAGCGGGCGGTAGTAGTTGGGGGAGAGCAGGAAGGGGCGCGCCAGGGCAAGGCCCCAGTTGGCCGGGTCGCGGTAGAGGGGCGTATTCACCAAGAAGAGGGTGTCGTCCCAGACGAAGCCGGCGTGGAGGGCCGGCAGGTAGAGCAGCGCGGCCGCCAGGGCCGGCAGCCAAGCCGCGATGCTGCGCCACCGTTTCAAGTCTTGCCAGGTCATTGGGCTGCTCCGCTTTGGTTGTGGACAGGCTTTCAGCCTGTCCTTGCGACATGAATGCCGCGTTACGGAATCCTTTGCGACATGAATGTCGCATTACAGGGTGGTGGTGGGGGTAGGCGAGGGCCCTGCCCTCGCCTACCGGGTGCGCACGTGCGCAAGGTTGCGCTTAGGGCCCGGCCGGCGCGGGGGCACCGGGCTGTTCCGGCCGCTCAGCCGGCTGCTCGAGCAGGTCGGCGTTGCGCTGGTAGTCCAGGCCCATCGTTTCCGGCTGGCCGTACCCTTCGGGGTAGAGGTAGGTGCCCTTTTCGTCGTCGGGCTTCTCCTCCTCCACCGGGATGCGGTGGGCGTTGGCGTACGGGTCGTGCCGGATGCCGGTCACCTGCCAGGAAACTTTCATCCCCGGTTCGCCGCCGGCGATCTTGAAGCGGTTGCCGGCGATTTCTTCGGCGATGTAGAGGCTGGGCATAGCCGCGCCGATGGGGGTCAGTTGGTAGCGAAAGTCACGGTTCAGCGCCTCGAACCAGTCGGGCAGTTGTACCCAGGCCTCGCCGTTGGCGTCCAGGGTGACCACGCCGTCGTAGATGTTCTTCATATCCGGCGACTCGACGAAGGAGTGGTAGAGGTATTTGTTCTCCGGGTCGAGGGGATGATCGATTTTAAACGAACCGGCGCTCTTGCTCAGGGTGCCGGCCACATGGACATTGCCACTCACCTGGACATTGCCATCAAAGTACCCGGCGTAGCCGCTGGGGGAGCTGACACTGCCGTACACGCCGTAGGTGATGCCGCTGTTGGCGCTGGCAAGGCCGACCACGCCGGTGCCGTCGGTGCTGTAGCTCTGGCCCCACACGCCGTAGGTGATGCCGCTGGTGGCGGTGGCAAGGCCGACCACGCCCGCGCCGTCGGTGCTGTCGCTCTTGCCCCACACGCCGAAGGTGTAGCCGCTGGTGGCGTTGGCCCAGCCGTATACGCCGTAGCCGGCGGTGCTGTCGCTCCGGCCCCACACGCCGTAGGTGACGCCGCTGGTGGCGCTGGCCAGGCCTATCGTGCCTGTGATGGGTGCTGTGCCGACCACGCCGTAGCCGTCGGTGCTGTAGCTCTGGCCCCACACGCCGTAGGTGACGCCGCTGGTGGCGCTGGCAAGGCCGACCACGCCCGCGCCGTCAGTGCTGTCGCTCTTGCCGACCACGCCGTAGGTGTAGCCGCTGGTGGCGTCGGCGTAGCCGTATACGCCGTAGCCGCCGGTGCTGTTGCTCTGGCCCCACACGCCATAGGTGGCGCCGCTGGTGGCGGTGGCCAGGCCTACCGTGCCTGTGATGGGTGCTGTACCATACACGCCCCAGCCGTCGGTGCTGGCGCTCTGGCCCCACACGCCGTAGGTGGCGCCGTTGTTGGCGCTGACATAGCCGTACACGCCGTAGCCGTCGGTGCCGGTGCTCTTGCCGTACACGCCCCAGGCGTTGCCGGAGGTTTTGGTTGCTTCGCCGTATACGCCGTTCATCGGCGCCACCCCGGCGACACCTGTTCCAACAGTGCTGTAGCTCTGGCCCCACACGCCGTAAGAAGTGGCGCTGCCTGTGCTGGAGGCGAGTCCATAAACCCCGTAGGGTGTGCCGGTGCTTGCAGTGTTGTTGCCATAAACGCCGTAACCAGCGGCGGATTTGCTCTCGCCGTACACGCCGTAGGTGTTGCCGCTGGTGGCGCTGGCATAGCCGTACACGCCGTAGCCGGCGGTGCTGTCGCTCTGGCCCCGCACGCCGTAGGTAGTGCCGCTGATGGCGGTGGCATAGCCGAACACGCCCCGGCCGGCGGTGCTGTCGCTCCGGCCCCACACGCCGTAGGTGTTGCCGCTGGTGGCGGTGGCATAGCCGAGCACGCCCTTGCCGTCGGTGCTGGCGCTCTGGCCGTACACGCCGTAGGTGGGGCCGCTGGTGGCGGTGGCAAGGCCATACACGCCCCGGCCATCGGTGCTGGCGCTCTGGCCGTACACGCCGTAGGTGGCGCCGCTGGTGGCGCTGGCAATGCCTGCCGTGCCTGTGATGGGTGCTGTGCCATACACACCGGTACCGGCGGTGCCGGCGTTCTGGCCGTACACGCCGTAGCCGGCGGGGCTCCAGTTCCTGCCGTACACGCCGTAGGTGACGCCGCTGGTGGGGGTGGCATCGCCGAACACGCCGTAGGTGGCGCTGTTGGCCGAGAGCCCGGTGCTCCCACCGATAAGGGTCAACCCGGTGCCGGTGCCGGTCCAGGTCTGGCCCCAGTGGTCGTGGTCGGAGCGGGCCACGGTGGTGGCGATGCCGCTGCCGGCAAAGTTCACGCTTACCGTCACATTGCCGGTTGTGCCGCCGCCGGTCAGACCCGTGCCGGCGTTCACCGCGGTGATGTCCCCGCCACCGCCACCGGTCCCCACATCATCCGTGCCGCACACCCAGGCGCTGCCGTTCCACTCGGCGATCTGGCCGTTGGAACAGCCCTGCGGCAACTGATACGACCCGCTCAGGCTGAATTGCCCTCCAGCCAGCGTCAGCCCAGTGCCGGCGGTGTAGGTGGTGTCATCGTCGCCGTCGTCCAGCCCGGCCGGGCGGTTCTGGAT
>JBHHTZ010000299.1:0-5444 GCA_046753605.1 Anaerolineae bacterium | reverse complement strand
CGAACGGAGCCGCACCTGGGGGTGCGGACTCCTCAAATCTGGATCTACTGAGACTACATAATCAGGCCTTCGCCTCGCCAATCGCCTGGAGGCATCGCACCCTGCCGCTCGGCCCACTGCCCCACAATCCCTTGTTCTTCCAATACCTGAATCTGGCTGGTCGAAAGCCCCAGAAGCTGCCGGAAAACGTATTCGTTGTGGAACCCCACCGGGCGCGCTGCCCAGCGGACCCGTCCCGGCGTCTCCGAGAGCTTGGGGGCCGGCCCATACTCCGTCAACTCGCCGTACAGCGGGTCCTGGAAACTCCAGACCGACCGACGGGTTCGCAGATGTTCACTCTCGTAGTGATCTTTGGCGTTCATCACCGGGCTGGCAGCGAAGCCATGCGTCGCTCCCAGGTCATCCAGCTCAGCCTTCGTCTTGCCGGCGGCCCACTCGTCGACGATTTCTGCCAGAGCCTCGTTGTTCTCCGCCTGAAGGCGCGCTTTCAGTGTGGCAAAGCGCGAGTCCTGTGCCAGCTCTGGTCGTCCCATCGCCATGCACAGCCCCCGGAAGGCTTCGTCATCGCCGGCTGCGATGGCCACGAAGCCATCGGCGCACCGGAAAATCCCCGAAGGACTGATCGCCACGTCCCGGTTGCCATACCGCTCCCGCTCCTGGCCGGTCAGATGTTGGTAGACCCAGGTCCAGTCCAGGATGCGAATCAGACCCTCACCCTGAGAGTATTCGATGTGCTGGCCCTTCCCCGTGCGCTCGCGGTAGTGCAGCGCCGACAGGATGGAAATAGCGTTCATCAGCGCGCCGAAGAAGTCGCCGATGTAGATGCCACTCTTCATGGGCGTACGCCCCGGAAAGCCGGTAATACTCGCCATCCCGCTGGCAGCCTGCGCCAGGAGATCGTACGAAGCCCGGCCCACCGAAAACGGACCCCACTGACCAAACCCGTTCGCGGCCAGGACAATGATCCGCGGGTTGATCTCCCGGAGCTGCCGGTATCCCAGCCCAAAGGCTTCCATGCCGCCGGCCCGCAAGTTCTCCACCACCACGTCAGACTTGGCCACCAGTTGGAGGAAGAGATCTTTGCCTTCCTCATGGTGCAGGTCGATACCCACGTGGTACTTGCTGTGATTGATCGGCGTAAAGCCGAAGCACAGGTTTCGCCAGAAGTAGCCTTCGGGCGGCACGTACCGCATGGTATCGCCGGCCGGCGGCAGCTCGACCTTGATGACCTCCGCACCGAACTCAGCCAGATAATCGGGTGTAGCCGGGCCCAGGATCAGCGTACACAGCTCGAGGACCCGCAGCCCACGCAGCGCTTCCGGTTTCTGGAAAATCCTGGCGGGATCGAAAGCCTCAGCCGTCCACTCGAAGTAGGACTGCTCGTCACTCATGTCTATCCTCCATCAATTGGCTCAAAGCCACAGGGTCACAGGCACCACAGGGTCACAGGCACCACAGGGCCACAGGCACCACAGTGCCTGCGGCCCTGATTGCGTCACCTGTAGCTACTCAGCCGGCCCCTCGGCCATGAATGAATTCACGGCCTGATACGAAAAACACGTTAAAACGTGTTCAAATCCTGACCCGTTTCAACGGGTTTCGCAGTATCAGACGGGCAATTCATTGCTCGTCGCGGCGGGCTGAGTAGTCCCTGTTCTAGCCCTGGGCGCGGTCGCGGGCCAGCTTCAGCGCCCGCTTGCCGAACACCTTCGCCAGTTCGACGCGGTACGGGCCGGAGGCGTGGATGTCGCCCATCGGATCCTGGATAGACAGGTTGTCGTCCACCGCCTGATCGATGGCAGCGTCGTCCAGAGCCTTGCCGGCCAACGCGCTTGTCACAGCGCCGGCGTTGTGCGGGGTCGCCGTTACGCCGTTGAAGCACAGGCTGGCACTCTCGCACGTGCCGTCGCCGGCCAGCGTCACCACGGCCGCTGCGCCGCAGATGGCGTAGCCCGACGCCGGGTGCTCGAACTTCAGGTAGCACGAACCGGTGTTGGAGCCCAGCACCGGCGCCTCCACCGCCGTCAGAATCTCGTCGGCTTGCAGGTCGGTCGTCAGCAGATCGACGAAGAAATCGGCGGCGTTGATCTGCCGGCTGCCGCCGACGCCCGCCGTATGGACGACACCGCCCAGCGCCAGCACCACCGCCGGCAAGTCCGACGCCGGATCGGCGTGGGCCAGATTCCCGCCGATGGTGCCCTTGTGGCGCACCTCCCGGTCGCCCACCTGGCCGGCGGCCTCTGCCAGCACCTGGCAGTGCTGCTGAAGCACATCGGACTTTGCAAGCGCGTCGTGGGTTGTCAGTGCCCCCACGCGGATGCTGCCGTCCGTCCGCGTCACGCCCACCAGCTCCGGGATGCGGCCGATGTCCACCAGCGCCGGCGGCTGGGCCAGGCGCAGCTTCATGGTCGGAACCAGGCTGTGGCCGCCGGCCAACACCTTGGCGCCGCTGTGCTGCTGCAGCAGGCTGACCGCTTCTTGAACGTTTCCTGCACGGTAGTACTCGAATTTCGCCGGATACATGTTACGACCTCCCGTTTCCGTGAATCGCCTGCCAGATTTTCTCCGGCGTGAGCGGCATATCCAGGTGCTTCACACCGAACGGGGACAGCGCGTCTACCACAGCGCTAACGACTGCTGGCGTGGATGCGATGGTCCCCGTCTCGCCGGCGCCCTTGACGCCCAGCGGGTTGACCGGTGTGGGCGTCTCGGTGCGGTCCGTCTCGAAGGACGGCAGGAAGTGCGCCCTGGGCAGCGCATAGTCCATCAGCGAGCCTGTCAGGAGTTGACCGCTCTCGTCATAGACCGCACCCTCCCAAAGCGCCTGGGCAGCGCCTTGGGCGATGCCGCCATGCACTTGTCCATCAACAATCATGGGATTGATCACGTTGCCCACATCGTCCACCGCCACGTAGCGCTTGATGTCCACGTGACCGGTGTCCGGATCCACTTCGACAACACACACATGAGTGCCGAATGGGAAGGTACAATTCGGTGGGTCGTAGTACGCGGTGTCGTCCAGAAACGGCTCCACGCCCTCAGGCAGGCTGTAGGCCAATGCGGCGGCGCCGGCGATCTCCTGGATCGTCTTGGCCTGGTCGGGAGCGCCCTTGACGTGCACGATACCGTCTTCATAGACCACGTCCTCAGGAGCCGCCTCCAGCATGTGCGCGCCGATCTTCTTGGCCTTCTCCTTGATCCGCTGCAGACCGTTGTACACGGCCACTGTGCCAACGGCCGCACTGCGGCTGCCGTAGGTGCCGTAGCCGAAGGGCGTGCCGAGGGTGTCGCTGTGCTGCACGATCACGGCCTCGATAGGGACACCCAACTCGTCGGCCACCACCTGCGCTACCGTCGTCTCATGGCCCTGACCGTGCGGCTGGGAGCCGATGGTGACGACGACCTGTCCCGTCAAATGGACCCGCACATTGGCGCTCTCCCACAGACCGGCGCCCCAACCCTGATTGGGGAGTCCGATCCAGGCCGACGGCGCGACGCCGCAGACCTCGACATAGCTGGATAGACCGATCCCGAGATAGCGACCCTGTCTGCGGGCTTCTTCCTGCTCCTGGCGCAATGCCTGGTAGTCCACGATTTCGAGCGCCTTGTTCAAGGTCTTTTCGTAGTCTCCACTGTCATACTTGAGGCCGGCCAGGATACCGACCGGATCGTACGGGAAAGCGTCCACGGGGATGAAGTTCTTGCGCCGCACCTCGACCGGGTCCAAACCCAACTCGTCGGCGACCAGATCCACTGCCCGCTCAACCACGTAGGCGGCTTCTGGGCGTCCAGCGCCGCGATAGGCATCTACCATGCCAGTGTTGGTGTAGACACCCAGCACCTGGCAATAGATGTTCGGGATCTGATATGCGCCAGACAGCATTCGGCCGTACAGCGTAGTGGGAATGCCGCCCGCGATGGTCGAGAACATGCCACCCAAGTTGGCGTAGGTCTTGACTTTGAGCGCACCAATGGTGCCATCACGTGTGGCGCCAACCTCAATCTCAGTTATGTGGTCACGGCCATGTGTGGTGGCGATGTAGTTTTCCTGCCGGTTCTCCATCCACTTGATCGGTCGGCCGAGCTTCTTGGCCAGGGCAGCCACCAGGGGATACTCGGGGTACAGGAAGATCTTCGCCCCGAAGCCACCGCCTACCTGTACCGATCTGACCCGCATCTTGGTTTCGGGGATACCGAAGACGAAAGCCGTTATCAGCAAGCGATGAACGTGCGGTGCCTGCGAGGTCAGCCATAGTGTGTACTCTTCAGTGCCGGGATCGTACTGGCCGATAGCACCACGTGGCTCGATGGGCGTCGGGATCAGACGCTGGTTGACCAGGCGCTGCCTGACCACAACATCGGCCTCACTCAGGGCCTGATCGGTCGCCGCCTGATCTCCGCATGACCAGTCCATGCAGATGTTGTTGGGCGCGTTCTCGTGCAATTGCGGCGCGCCGGGCTGGGTGGCTTTCTCAGCATCTACGACCGCCGGCAGGGGCTCGTAGTCCACCTCGATCAGCGCCAGTGCGTCCTCGGCAGTGTAGCGATCCTCGGCCACGACAACGGCCACGCCGGCACCTGTGAACGTCACCTGGCCAATCTCCAGCACGCGCGGCGTGTTGGGGTTACTCTCTACTCCACCGGCCTGCCAGGCAGGCGGCATGGGGTTTATCTCCTCGAAATCCTTGCCAGTGAAGACACCTACGACGCCGGGGAGGTCCGCCGCCTTCTCGGTGGTGATGCTCTTGATTTTCGCATGTGCATGCGGGCTGCGAAGGACAGCTGCATGTAGCATGCCGGGCAACTTGATGTCGTCCAGGTACATCGCCTCGCCCCTTATCAGTCGCGGGTCCTCTCGCCTTTTGATCGATGAACCAACTAGCTTAGCCATCTCTCTCTCACCTCCTTGCTCACAGATGCTCGGCCGCGTGCTGGACGGCCTTCACGATGTTGTGATAGCCTGTACAGCGACAGAGGTTGCCTTCCAGGCCATGCCGGATTTCGTCTTCGGTGGGGTTGGGGTTGTCCTGGAGCAAGTCGTATGCAGACAGGATCATGCCGGGTGTGCAGTAGCCGCACTGCAGACCGTGCTTTTCCCAGAAGCCCTCTTGCAGGGGATGGAGCTTCCCGTTCTGCGCCAGCCCCTCGATGGTCATGATCGAGCTGCCATCGGCCTGGACTGCGAACTGTGTGCAGGACTTGACGGATTGCCCATCCATGATCACCGTGCAGGCTCCGCACAGGCTGGTTTCGCAACCGACGTTCGTACCTGTAAGCCCCAGAACATCGCGAATGAAGTGGACGAGGAGCAGACGAGGCTCGACGTCCTTTTCGTAGGTCGTTCCGTTAACCTCAATCGTGACGTGTTGTGTCATAGAACCTTCTCCTTTGGGAGGAATACTCAGAGAACTCGTTCCGGAGGGACACAATTGTTGGAGAATCCT
>JBHHTZ010000298.1:0-5445 GCA_046753605.1 Anaerolineae bacterium | reverse complement strand
CCAACGTAGCGACGGCCCCGGCGGTCGCTCCCAACGTAGCAACGCCCCCAGTCGCCCCCGGCGTAGTAACGATCCTTCGACGAGGCTCAGGACAGGCTTCAGTCGTACCCAAAGCAGCCACCGATGTATACAAAGCATCCTTGCCCAGGGGGAATGGACATAACACGGTGGGTTCGCGACCTTTGGCCGGCGCTTGGGCTACGCCCAGGACAGAGCCGACAGAGGTTACTTCGACTGTCGGTTCGATTGAGACTGCGACGACGAATATGACTGAACCGCTGGTTCAGTCAATCGGGCCGGCGGTGGATGGGTCAGCCGGCGCCACTGCCAGGTCGGCCGAGCCGGCGGCGGCGAGGGGAGTGACCGAGAGTGCGGATCCGTCGGTCGAGCCGGCGGTGGCGCCGGGGGTGGCTGAGAGCACACTAGAACCGGCCAGGTTCCCATCCGAGAACCCCGTAGTAACGATCCTTCGACAGGCCCCCTTCGACAAGCCCTTCGACAGGGTTTCGACAAGCTCACCCCAGCGGCTCAGGAGAGCCCTCGGGAGGGGCTTCAGGACGGCGCTTCGTCAAGGTTTCGACAAGCTCACCCCAGCGGACCCAGAGGGACCCCTTCGACAGGCCCCCTTCGACAGGCTCAGGACGTCGCTTCGACGAGCTCAGGAGGGGCCTCAGGACGGCGCTCAGGACGGCGCTTCGTCAAGGTTTCAACAAGCTCAGGATGACAGCTCAGGACGGCGCTCAGGACAGGCTTCAGTCGTTCCCAAAACAGCCGAAGTACGCCCCGAGCCAGGTCGAAGCGCCGCCGCCACGAACACAGATCGGACAGGCGCTAAGCCATTCTCGGCGAGCAATCTGACCGAGAAAGCGCTAAACTCAATCTGGCGTGGCGTCGCGAGGGATTCAACTAAGACTGCGGAGAAGTCTGACCAACAAGCGGCGATGAGAAATACGATTGAAGCAGCGCCGCAGTCGAGTGAGCCGGCAGCAAAGGGGCCGGCTAAGACAGTCGTCGCGCCGGGCAGGCCTGTGCTGAGCTCGGTCGAAGCGCCTGTGCTGAGCTCGGTCGAAGCGCTGGCAGCGGCAGATTCGGCTGAACCGGCGCCGAAGTCGGCCAAACCGCCGGCTGTGAGCGATTCAGATGAAATGGCGGCGGACTCGGCCAGGCCGGCGGCGGACCCCTTCGTCGGGCTATTGCGGAGCGCGAATCAGGAGGCGAGCCTGGCAAGCCATGCCGGGCAGAGAGCAGCAGCCCATTCGCCGAGAAAAGAGGGGGAACCGACGGAGAAGACCGGGGCGAAAAGCCCGCAGCCGGCGGGAGATATGGTTACTCTGGTTGCCGAACCAACCCAAGGGACGCCGCAGAACGAACAGGCGACACAAGTAAGAGGGCCGGTGTCCCGACAACCCGTTGTAACACAGGTGGCAGAAAGTATATACCGGGCCGTCACGACGGGTCGGACGGCCGTCAGAGTGCGCCTCCATCCCCGGGCTCTGGGCAGCCTGGACATCAACCTCAGTCTAGGGGCAGGGGGACTGATGGTGCAGATCAAGACGGTTGATCGAGCCGCAAAGAGCCTCCTTGAGGGCCAATTGGGGCAGCTCCACGCAGCCCTTGAAACCCGGGGAATGCGGTTGGAAGGTTTGTCAGTTGTATTCAGCCAGGCGGGGGCGACCGGCGGCGGCTTGTTAACGGGAGGTGACGCCTGGCGCCATGGGTCCTTTGCCCGGCAATCGACGCCGGGTTATTCCAGGAGAAAGTCGCCAGAATCTGAAGGCAGCGTCGAAATCACATCGGGCTCTATCGAGAATGAGCTAGCCATTGATTACCGTGCATAAGAGGAGGATGCCTATGCTTGTGGAACCTGTATCAGCTCATGTGGGCGTTACGTCGCCTATGCAGATACCCGGAGGGCAGGCGTCTGACTCTCAGGGTCTGAACGAGGTGTTTCTGCAGATCCTGATCAAGGAACTGAGCAATCAGGACCCGCTAAATCCCATGGATGGAACAGATTTCGTCACGCAACTGGCTCAACTCAGCGCCGTGGAGCAACTGCAAACAATGAGCACTACGCTGCAAGCCATGCAAGAAATGCAACAGGTGACGCAAGCCAGCACCCTGATTGGACAGAATATTCGTGCTACGGGGGAGGATGGCTCCGTCATCGAGGGACGAGTCGTGGCGGCAAATTTGACGGATGGGGAGATCATGCTAAACGTGGATGGTGGGTACACCATCCCGATAAGCGCAGTCTCTGAGATCAGCAGCCCGCCGGCCGAAGCGATGTTCGACGAGTCGTTAGCAAGCTGGCTGTTCGGTGACATTGCTGCGCCGACAGATATTGAAACCTGGTTCAATCCATATCAAACAGAGCTGGATAAGAATGCGGGAAACGTAGTGGCGACTTCCCCCGCCGAAAACGGCTGAAGTTGCCACTGCTGACCGATTTTAGCCACGCTCATATCGAACGGAGGTATGAAAAATGCAACAGTCAATGCTATCAGCCATCTCCGCTTTGCGGGCTCATCAGACGTTCATGGACGTTGTAGCCAACAATATTGCCAATGTCAACACGCCGGCCTACAAGCAGAGCCGAATATCGTTTCAGGATGTCCTGTGGCAGACCTACGGCCGCGGCCGCGCTCCGACCGGTAGTCTGGGCGGGGTCAATCCCGTTCAAATTGGCCTGGGTTCCATCACGGGTAGTGTGGATACAATCTTTACCCAGGGAGCGATGCAGACGACGGGCCGGCCGGCCGACGTGGCCATCCAGGGCGATGGCTTTTTCACCCTCGTTGGCCCGGGCGGCGCCCTGTACTACGCCCGCGATGGTAGTTTCGGCCTGGATCAGGGCGGGAATCTGGTTCACCTGCCCACCGGTTACATGGTTGCCGGTGATGGTGGAACCGCCATCGGTCAGATCTATGACCCGGCGGTGGATACTGACGTCGTAGGGTGGCAGGTGGATACGAATGGCGATGTTGTAGTAAGCCGGTCCGACGGTACGACATCTGTCGCCGGAACTGTGTATCTGGCACGGTTTGCCAATCCCAGTGGGCTGATCGGCGTCGGCCAGAACATGTTCCAGCCATCGCTGAACTCCGGAGACCCGACCTATGGTCAGCCATCGGACGCGGGTTACGGCTCGATCAGCTCTGGTTTCCTGGAGCGGTCCAACGTGGATCTGGCCAAGAACCTCACCGACATGATCATCGCTCAACGCGGGTTCCAGGCTAACTCCCGTATCGTGACCGCTTCAGATCAGATGCTCCAGGACCTGGTCAACCTGGGTCGGTAGTCGGCTGAGCAGGGGAGCCCGGGGGATAAGGGGACAAGGAGACAAGGGGACAGGGGGACAATGAGACAAGGGGACAGGGGGACAATGAGACAAGGAGATAAGAGGACAGGGAGACAGGGAGATAAGGAGACGAGGGGAGAATCCCCCGCCCCCCTGCCCCCCCCCGCTCCCCTTCTCCCCTTCCCCTTGTCTCCCCCGCTCCCCTGCTCCCCTGTTCCCCTGCCCCCCCGCTCCCCTGCACAGATGGAGGTGGGTATGATTCGAGTCACACGGCTAGACGGGAGATCTGTGGTGGTCAATGCCGATCGGATCGAGTGGATGGAGGCTATCCCGGACACGATACTCTGCTTCGAGAGCGAACACCGGATGGTGGTGCGCGAGTCTCTTCAGGAGATCATCCGACGAGTGATCGACTACAAGTGCCAGGTCTACACATTGCCACAAGTGGTCGAGTGAGGCGGCGCACATGGATATTACAACGCTGTTGGGTTTGTTGTTGGGCTTCGGGGCGATGGTCGCTTCGATCTTCATTGAAGGCGGGGAACTGACTGCGCTGATTAACGTTTCTGGTGCTGTCATCGTTTTCGGTGGGACCCTGGGAGCGACACTGGCCAGCTTTCCGCAGCGGACGGTCGTATCTCTCCCCCGGCTTTTTGCGCTGGCTTTCCAGGGGCAAAACTTGAAGCCGGAGGAGATGATCGATTTCTTTGTCGAACTGGCCACCCAGGCGCGACGCGAGGGCCTTCTCTCGCTGGAGGAGCGCGCCCAGAGCATCGAAGATGCCTTTCTCAAGAAAGGTATCATGCTGGTCGTAGACGGCGTTGACCCCGAGAGGGTAAAGGATATCCTGCACGCCGATAGCAGGGCGATGGCCCATCGCCACCGGGATGGGTATTCGATGCTGGAGGCCATGGGGGGCTATGCGCCTACCATGGGCATTATCGGCACGGTCATGGGATTGGTCCACGTCTTGTCCAGCCTGGCAGACCCTTCAGGGTTGGGGGCAGCTATCGCCGTGGCGTTTATTGCCACGCTGTACGGGGTTTCGTCGGCCAACATGCTCTGGCTGCCCATAGGATCTAAACTCAAGAAGCGCAGTGAGGCGGAGTTGTTCGTGCGCGAAATCATGACGGAGGGTATCCTCGCCATCCAGGCCGGCCACAGCTCCCATATCGTGGGTGAGTATCTGCGGGCCTTCGTAGCACCGAAGCTACGCGAGCGACCGGAGTCGGGCAAGCAGCCGGTGGATCAGATGCAAGTCGAACCGGAGGCAGCGTAACGTGTTCGAGGAGGAGGGTGGTGGCGGTGGTGGTGAAGAACGCTGGTTGCTAACATACGCCGACCTGATTACCTTGTTGCTGGCTTACTTCATCGTCATGTTCTCAATGTCGCAGACGGATTTGGAGAAGTTTCAAATGCTGGCCGCCTCGGTGCGCCACGCCTTCAACGCCGCTGACGTCAGTGTCCTCGAGGGCAGTAGCAGCCAGGCTGGTCTCTTCGACGACTTCCCGGCCAGGAACCGAGAATACGTGCGCATCAGCTCGGAGCTTACGCGACTGGCGCGGGAACAGGGTTTGGAGGGGTTGCTTAGCGTCAACACCCGGCGGGAGGGGATAGTGATCAGCGTTTCGACATCGGTGTTGTTCGACGCCGGCCAAGCGCAAATTCGGCCGGAATCGGAGACGACTCTGGATGCCATTGCCGGGTTGCTACGAGACATGCCCAACGAAGTGCGCGTCGCTGGCCACACTGACAATATCTCTCCCTTCCCTCAATGGCCGAGCAACTGGGAACTGTCGGCTGCCCGAGCTATTCAGGTGGTGAGGTACCTGTCTACTCAGGGGGGGATCGACTCACAACGCCTGTCGGCGATTGGTTATGCAGAGTATCAACCGCTATATCCCAATGATACACCGGAACACCGGCGCCTGAACCGTCGCGTGGACATCTTGATTATTTATGAGGATACTGGAGGTTCTGTCACCGGTACCGCTAGTTTTGCTCCCACTGAGGGGTGGCCCTTCGGTGGAACTCAGGACAGGCCCTCCGATGAGACGGGTCGCCAGCCGTAGCAATCACGCGACGTCCTGAGCTTGTCGAAGGGTTTCGCGGTGTCGCGGGCAACGTCAAGCGGAAGTTGCTTTCGA
>JBHHTZ010000297.1:0-5458 GCA_046753605.1 Anaerolineae bacterium | reverse complement strand
GCAACACGTAGGCGTCTTCGTCGATGAACCCGTGCACCGCGTCCGCGAAATCCTCGACCAGTGCCGCCTGGACCTGGCCCAGCTTCACGGCAGCGAACCGCCAGTTGAAGTCCGAATGCTCCAGCCCCGCGCGTACAAGGCGCTGCGCCCCAGACAGCGGGGCGACGCCGAGGCCGCGGCTGCGACCTACGCGCCGGTCATGGACATCTCGCCCGACCGGCCGGCCTTCCTCATCGACGCCTACCACCCCTGGCAGTTCGGCGGCACCGGCGAAACGACGGACTGGAGCGCAGCCAGGGTCCTGGCGTGGCGCTTCCCGATCCTGCTGGCCGGCGGCCTCACCCCCGAAAACGTCGCCGAAGCCATCCGCGTCGTCGAACCGTGGGGGGTGGACGTCTCCAGCGGCGTGGAAGCCGAGCCGGGCAGGAAGGATCACGGCAAGGTGCGAGCGTTCGTTGAAGCGGCGAAGAGCGTAGCAGTGAAACGCAAAACGTGATGATTGTTCATCACGCCCGATCTTCGCTTCTCACGTTTCACGCACCGTCCTGAGCTTGTCGAAGGGTTTCGCGTTTCACGCATCCCACAGTGTGAGACTACACGATCGTTGAGGAGTATATGACACTCACAATCAACACAAGCAAAAAGGCCGGCTACTTCGGCCCCTACGGCGGCACGTTCGTGCCGGAGACGCTGATGCCGGCCGTCGCCGAGCTGGGGCGGGCGTACTTCGAGGCCCGGGCAGATGCAGCCTTCATGGAGCGGTTCGAGACATTGTGCCGCGAGTACGCCGGCCGGCCCACCCCGCTGACCCTTGCCGCCCGGCTGACAGAGGACCTGGGCGGCGCGCGCATCTACCTGAAGCGGGAGGACCTGGCCCACACCGGCGCGCACAAGATCAACAACGCCCTGGGCCAGGGCCTGCTGGCGGAGCGCATGGGCAAACAGCGCATCATCGCCGAGACCGGGGCCGGCCAACACGGCGTGGCGACGGCCACCGTGTGCGCCATGCTGGGACTGGACTGCGTCGTCTACATGGGCACGGAAGACATCCACCGGCAATCGCTGAACGTGTTCCGCATGAAGCTCCTGAACGCAGAGGTGCGGCCCGTGGACAGCGGCAGCCGCACCCTCAAAGACGCCATCAACGAGGCGATCCGCGACTGGGTCACCAACGTGCGGACCACCTTCTACCTGCTCGGCTCGGTGCTGGGACCCCACCCCTACCCGACCATGGTGCGCGATTTCCAGAGCGTGATCGGCCGCGAGGCCCGACAGCAGATTCTGGAGCGCGAAGGCCGGCTGCCGGACGTGCTGATCGCCTGCGTGGGTGGCGGATCGAACGCCATAGGGCTGTTCCACGCCTTCCGCGACGATCCCGTCACCTTTGTGGGAGTGGAGGCCGGCGGTGAAGGTATCGACACGGGCAGGCATGCCGCGCGCTTCAGCGATCCACGACTGGGGCGGCTGGGGGTTCTGCACGGCACCAAGACTTTCGTGTTGCAGAACGAAGACGGCCAAATTGCGCCGACCCACAGCATCTCAGCCGGCCTGGACTACCCGGCGGTGGGACCGGAGCACAGCATGTTCCGCGACATCGGGCGCGCCGAATACACCTACGCCACAGACGCGGAGGCGCTGGACGCCTTCCAACGCCTGTCAGAGACCGAAGGAATCATCCCCGCCCTCGAATCGGCCCACGCCGTGGCGGAGGCCATCAAACGCGCACCATTGATGTCAACCGATGAGATTGTCATCGTGAATGTCTCTGGACGCGGTGACAAGGATATGCACACCGTGGCCGACGCCCTGGGAGTGACACTATGAGCCGCATTACGCCGACTTTCGAGAGACTTCGGCAGGCCAGCCGGCCCGCTCTGATGCCCTACCTCACCATCGGCCATCCGCGACCGGACCTGACGGTAGACCTGGTGTCGGCGGCTATCGAGGCCGGCGCGGACCTCATCGAGCTCGGCATCCCCTTCTCGGACCCGCTGGCGGACGGCGCTACGATCCAGCAGGCTACGCACCAGGCATTGGAGCAAGGCACGACCGTCGAAACGTGCCTCCAGACCGTGGCCGAACTGCGCCGGCGCGGCATCGAGACCCCGCTCATCCTCATGGGGTACTACAACCCGATCTTGCAACGCGGTCGCACCACGTTCTGTGCGGATGCGGCCCAGGCCGGCGCCGATGGCCTGATCGTCCCCGACCTGCCACCCGAGGAAGCCCACGAGCTTCGGCAAGCGTGCCACTCTCACGACCTTGACCTGATCTTCCTCCTGGCGCCTACCAGCGACGACTCGCGTGTCCGCCGCGTGATAGAGCTATCCACGGGCTTCATCTATCTGGTTTCGCTGACCGGTGTGACCGGAGCACGGGACCACCTGCCGGCAGACCTGGAAGCCTTCGTGCAACGCGTGCGCCGCCTGACCGATTTGCCGCTGGCCGTCGGATTCGGTATCGGCAGCCCCGACGAGGCGCGCCGAGTGGCGCGCGTGGCCGACGGCGTCATCGTCGGCAGCGCCATCGTGCGGCGTGCCGGCGAGAGCGCCGCACCTGTGCTGGCCGTTCGCGATTTCGTTCAATCTCTCCGCGCAGGACTGAACGGCGGTCAAGGGCGGAGCAACTCAGATCGATGATCTCGTAGCAAGCAAACTATGCTCTGATCTGCCTCGCCCCCACCCCATCCCACACGATTGAGATGACGCCACACCCCCCAGTTTGTATTATCCCTCACAGAGAAATCAACCTCAAGCCGCAACAAAAGTTAAACCGGAACGTCTAAAGTTTCGGAAGCTTTCCTGAAAACCTTGGCATCTCGAGGAGAGAAGCTTTCCTAAGACACTTCTTGAGGAGGTGAGGGTATGTAGTTTGCTGACTTCGGATCGCGATCACCTATAGAACGAATGGACCCATCTACTTTCACCACTTTTCACCACTCATCACGGAGGGAATGCTATGCGAAGCAAAGTCTTTGTGCTTGCCCTGATTGTGGCTGTGATGCTCATGCTGACCATCGGTACGTTGAGTGCTTCGGCATCCGGCTGCCAGACCCACTACGTCCAGTGGGGCGAGACACTGTACAGCATTGGCCGAATGTACAACGTGGACCCGTACGCCATCGCTGCGTACAACGGCATCTCTGATCCGAACTATGTCAAGGGCGGAACCTATATTTGCGTACCTTATGGTCCTGCCTATCCCGGTGGCTACGACGGTTACTATCCGTATCCCCGGACGCACTACGTGCAGTACGGTGAGACGTTGTACAGCATTGGACGGCTCTACAACGTTGATCCCTACGCCATCGCGGATGCTAATCACCTGGCCGACCCGAACTACGTCAAAGGCGGCACCGTGCTCTACATCCCCTATGGCCCACCTTATCCTGGCTACTACTACGGGTACGGATACGGGTACTACGGATCCCCTGACCCATAAAGACGAAAGCGCCAGGGGAGCCAAAGTAGCCAGAAGGGCCAGAAGGGGTTGTTCCCCTTCTGGCCCTTCTGGCTCTTTACTGTTGCCAGGAACGAATCAGCGCAACGAGGTCATCGATTTGCCGGTCACTCAGCACGCCGGCATAGGCCGGCATGGGCGTACCCTCCCGACCTTCGGCAATGCTGCGTCGAATGAATCCGTCGCCGGCCGTAGAGAGGAACACCGGGTTGTTGAGCGAGGGCGCTCCGCTAGGAGCCGCCGGCGCTTCATCGCGTCCACCGCCGGCCTCCCCATGGCAAACGGCGCAATTCTGCGCATACACCACAGCCCCTCGCGCTGGATCGCCATCAACGATTACACCCGAAACGTCCACCGATGGTTTCGTCTGCCACTGGCGCACGTAGCTGATGATGGCGCGAATCTGCTCATCGGACAGCGGTCCGCCGTGGCTCTCGGCCCAGGCCGACATCCGGGTGCCGGGCCGGCCACGAGCCGTGTTCTCGAAAAGATAAATATCATCAGCAATGGCCAGAAAATGCGAGTTCGCCAGAGCCACCGACCCCGGCGCAGCGTAGCCCCGTCCCTGGTCGCCGTGACACAACGCACACATGCGCGCATACAACGCCTCGCCATCTGGTGGTGGGGTCGGCGCATGTACCACCTTTCGGCCAGCGAGCAAGGCCAGAACGACAACGACGGGGATAGCAATGTAAAGGAATGAGCGTCTCATGTGGTGTTCTCCATGGATGTCGAAAAGCCAGAATGTGAAAGCGGACCACCATCGACCCGCA
The DNA here is from genome assembly GCA_046753605.1 of Anaerolineae bacterium. Classification (GTDB taxonomy): domain Bacteria; phylum Chloroflexota; class Anaerolineae; order Epilineales; family JAANWY01; genus JBHHTZ01. The sequence continues at coordinate 1,226 of JBHHTZ010000297.1, read as the reverse complement.
GCCGCCCATCCGACGGTGGCTGTGCGTCGAGATGGATCCGCTCGTCGCCAGTGTACACGTTCATCTGATTCCCTCGGGCGTATCCGATCACGGTCATACCCCATGTTTCAGCCAATTCTACAGCTAGAGCCGTCGGTGATGTGCGAGAGATGACAACGGGCACGCGCATCCCGCGGGCCTTGGTCAACATCTCAGACGAAATCCGGCCCGTAGTCAGCAGGATACCACCTTCGGTGTCGATCTTCTCCAACAAACACTGGCCACGGATCTTGTCCAGCGTATTATGCCGGCCAACATCTTCGGCCACAACCAAGAACTGCTCCCCATCGCTCAAGGCGGATGTGTGTACGCCGCGACACTCCCGATACAGGACCGCCCGGCGGTTTAGTTCTCGGATAAGATCGAGCACCTGTCTGGGCGACACGATGGGCGTAGCCGGCATATCCAGCGGCGGATGCTCAGCGGATAGATCGTCAAACGTAATGCCCCCGCTGCAGCCTGATGTGAGCACGCGAGCTGAGTAGTCGGGGGTGGGATTGCCGGCAACTCGGGCATCGATGATGCCAACAACTTCCTCGCAACCCCGCATCGTCAACGTCCTTTGCAGCCCAAGAGCCGGCATTAGCCAATACACGCGGTTGGGAGCTTCATAGACCTTGAGCTGCAAGATATCATCCAGTGCGCAGATCACGCCTTCGGCCAACATGAAGCCCAGGGCGAGATGGTGGATGTTCTGCGGCGTACACATAAACGTCACCCACCGCCGGCGGTTGACGTACAGAGTCCAGCCGGTTTCACCGATCACCGCGCCGCCATCAATCCGCTCAGCGTGGTGCAAGGAATAGCGGGTGTAACCCAGATTGCGTCTCGCCTTCCGCATCGGTCACCTCAATCTGTGCTGGGGCGCAAGCGAGCAGGAGAGACCGGTCGGTTAGGTCCGGTCTTCGCTCGACTTTGTACAAAGTAAGACGGATTTGCCAGAATGAAACAGACAAGGTATGCTAGTGTCTTCAATCCGCCACGAAAGGAGAAACGATGCACACCTTGCCGGACGAAATCATAGCACTGATGACACCCTTTGCACAAGTCTTCGATAAACGAACATGGGTCAAGGCGCAGATATTGCTTATCGGGGCGATCTTGGTGCCCGGGAAGCGCACCGTGACGGCCGCGCTGCGGGTGACCTGCAATCCAAAGGCGTCGTTGATCAGTTCGCACACCTTGCC
>JBHHTZ010000296.1:0-5472 GCA_046753605.1 Anaerolineae bacterium | reverse complement strand
CGCTGCGCCTCTTCAGCGGCAAAGGCGACCTGTGGGCCGGCTACGATGATCGCGCCGGCGTCACTGGGAAAGGTATCCGTGATCGTTTGCAAATTCAACATCTCGACTTCGTAGTTGTCACGCTTCAGCGCGTCCCGAACCACCGAGTAGCCATTCGCGCCGGTTTCCTCCGGGCTGCGTTCCCGATGGCCGGTGGTGAAGTACACCTTGCGCGGCTCCGTCTCGGAGACCTTGAGAATCGCACTGGTGATGTCCTGCTCATCCAGCCCGAAGGTTTCCTGCTTGCGATCGCCCTGCTCGAACACCAACTGCCCGTAGCTGGTGATGCCGTACTGGCGGGCCAGGGCCGGCTGACGATCGGGGTCAATGAAGCGATAATCAACGTTGTCGCTGAGATACTTGTACTCGTCCAGCAGATTCTGCACACGTTCGGCCCGCTGATCGCCGGGGGCCATGAAAGCCGTGACCTGTACCGGTTCGGTCAGGCCGGCCAGGATCTGCTTCGTCTGCTGCGACAGGGAGTACTGGCCCGTCTCGGTGAGGTCGAACCGACGATGGTACTGGGCGCCCAGGTAGTTGATGAAGGCCAGAATGCCGACAAACGCCAGGCTGGCCACCAGAGCGTTGCCGCCGTAGCGCGCCTGCCGGCCCGTCAACGCCGCCCGCAGCTCGGCCGGACGCAACAAACCGTAGCTCAGTATCAGGACAGCGCCGATGCCCCAAAAGAGCTGCGGCAGCCAGACCGGATCACTGCCCAGCATCTGCGCCGCAGCGCCGATAGCCAGCGCCACAATGCCTACCATTGCCAGTTGGGGTGCGCGATCGCGCAACTGTGCAACCATTAGCGCCACCTCCTCGTTTCTAACGCGCGCGTCGCCAGGTACAGCGCGCCGGTAATCACGCTCAGGAAAAAGATGATGTGCGTGGTGTCCACGACGCCGCGAGTGAAGTCAGAAAAATGCTCTGACAGCGCCAGGTACCCGAAAAACCGGCCGGCGAGCGAATCAGCGCCGGCCACGTCGGTCATCGCGCCGGCTACGTAGAGCAGAACGGTCAGCGCAACGCCCAGCACAGCCGCTACAATCTGATTCTGGGTCACGGCCGATGTGAGCGTGCCCAGCGCCAGCAGTGCGCCCCCCAGCAAGAGCATCCCCAGGTAGCCCGACATGATCGGCCCATAGTCAGGGTTTCCTAAGCGCCACAACACGATTACGTACAGCCCGGTAAACAGCATCATCACTACAAACAGCACAAACGCCGCCAGCCACTTGCCCCAGATGACCTGCCAATCCCGAACTGGCGATGTCATGAGCAGCTCAATCGTGCCTGAGCGCTGCTCCTCGGACAGGAGTCGCATGGCCAGCAAGGGGGCGATGAAAAGCAGCACGACGACCGTGTTGCCAAACACAAACTGCATGGTCGCCTGGCGCGACAGGATCAGAATCGCGCTGAAAAAGTAGCCGGCGATGGCCAGAAAGCCGGCCGTCACCAGATACGCAATGGGCGACGCGAAGAACGCCCCCAGCTCTCGCCGGGCGATTATCAACATGTTACGCATTGCTCTTCTCCTCACACCAAAGTACTCAGTGAACAGTAAACAGTGATCAGTTATCAGTACCAGGACAACTGATAACTGTTTACTGATCACTGATCACTGATCACTGTTTACTGTCTCCTGCTCCGCTTCTTCAGGCGTCTCAGTCGTCAACTTGAGGAAGACGTCCTCCAGGCTCATTCCAACTGGCCGCATCTCCAGCAACGACCAGCCGCGCTCCACGATCCGCCGGGCCAGCGCCGGGCGCAGTTCGGCTCCCAGGGCGCACGTCACGTCAAACTTGCCGTCGCCAACTGCCGTGACGTCTTCAACGCCGTCGATAGCGCCCAGGGTCTCTACTACGCCGTCGGCACCGGGTTCCAGAGCAACCCGGACCCGTTCGGCGCCCCCGAGGCGCGCCGTGAGTTGTTCCGGCGTGTCTTCGGCTACGATGTGCCCCTCGTGAATGATCAGCACGCGCTCGCAGAGCTGGCTGACCTCCGGCAGAATGTGGGTGCTCAGGATCACCGTCCGCTCGCCGCTCAGGCTGCGGATCAGCTCTCGAACCTCGATGATCTGTTTCGGGTCCAGGCCGATGGTAGGCTCGTCCAGAATGATGAGCTCAGGGTCGTGGACCAGCGCCTGGGCCAGCCCCACGCGCTGACGATACCCCTTCGACAATTGCCCAATGAGGTCGTCGGCCCGGTCGGTGATGTCCATCTGGTCCATGATCCGGTCGATGCGGTCCCAGCGGTCGTCCACGCCGCGCAGTCGGGCCACAAAGTCCAGGTAGCCTTCGACTGTCATCTCGGTGTACAGCGGGACCGTCTCCGGCAGGTAGCCGATGCGCCGGCGCACTTCCAGGGAATCGTGGAAGACGTCGAAGCCGGCCACCGTCGCCCGCCCGTCGGTCGGTGGCATGTAGCCGGTGAGAATGCGCATGGTGGTCGTCTTGCCGGCGCCATTCGGTCCCAGAAATCCTAACACCTCACCCCGAGGCACGTGAAAGCTCACGTCCTCAATGGCAACGAAATCGCCAAAGGTCTTCGTGAGGTTTTCGACTTCAATCATGCGATCAACCTCCTTTGAACTGAACGAACGTTAGAACGTCGGAACGTTACAGGTTATCCGTTGCACCACAAGCCAGTAACGTGTGGGCTACGTCCCAACGTGTAACAGAGCACGAAGTCGTCAGATGTTGAGGGTCAAAACGAATGCAGTGGGGCGGTACGCGACCCTGCCGGAGGCAATCACCCCGGTGGGCCGTGGATCATGCGAGCGAAGAGAATGGATAGTTGATGTGAGGCCATAATTGCACCTATCAAAGCAACTCCGATTGAGAAATATCCACAAGACAACACAGGACATTTTAGGCAGTTTGCGCCGATTTGTCAAGGCCCGGTTTGTGTAGGTGTTTGCTATCCAGTATAATTACACTCCACTTTACAAAAAAGCTCGTAAAGAAGCTTTTCTGTTCGGCAAGAGGCTTCTCTGTTCGGCAAGGTCTCCTGACCGCGTTCGGCAAGGGGCTTTTCTGTTCGGCAAGGTCTCCTGACCGCCGCCGGAAAGGGGCTTCTCTGTTCGGCAAGGTCTCCTGACCGCCGCCGGAAAGGGCTCGGTCAGAGACCTTCGCCCAACGGGGGGCGTCGGACGGCACTCCACTTCGTTTCGTGCCTGACTACGAACCAGAACATAGTTGAATGAGGATGGGTGTAATGTTTGAATCGGCAGCAGATGTGAAAGAACGGTTGCGAGAGGCGCGCTACCTGTGTAACGATGAGATGGCGACGGTGGTCTATCTGGCAGATCGGATGGGCAAGCCGTTGCTGGTGGAAGGGCCGGCCGGCGTCGGCAAGACCGAACTCTCCAAAGCCTTAGCTGAAGCGCTGGACACCGAACTGATCCGGCTCCAGTGTTACGAGGGCTTGGACGAGGCCAAGGCGCTGTACGAGTGGGAATACGCCAAGCAGATGCTCTACGTCCAGGTGCTCCGCGACCGCTTCAGCCAGATGCTGGCGGATACCTCAACTCTGGGCGAGGCTTTTGACCGCGTGGCGCAGGAAGAGGACCTCTTCTTCTCCGAGCGCTTCCTGCTGGGCCGGCCCTTGCTGCGAGCGATCACCAGCGAGCAGCGGGTCGTGCTGCTGATCGACGAAGTAGACAAGACCGACCCCGAATTTGAAGCTTTCCTCCTGGAAGTGCTGAGCGACTTCCAGGTCTCCATTCCCGAACTGGGCACCATTGCGGCCCGAACGCACCCGCTGGTGGTGCTGACCAGCAACCAGACCCGCGACCTGTCCGACGCTCTGCGCCGGCGCTGTCTCCATCTCTTCATCGACTTCCCGACCCTGGATCAGGAACTGGACGTGGTTCGCGTGCGCGTTCCCGAAGTGGCGGGTGATTTGGCCGAGCAGGTAGTGGCTTTCGTCCACGAGGCCCGCCACATGGCACTGCGCAAACAGCCTGGGGTGAGCGAGACGCTGGACTGGGCGCGCGCGCTGGCGCTGCTGAACGTCCGGTCGCTGGGCGAAGCCGAAGTGGCTCGCACCCTGGGCGCGATCATCAAGAATGAAGGCGACGCCGACCGCGCGCGGCAGTCGATCCCGCAGTTGCTGCGTCGAATGGATCGCCGGCTGGATGACTGGAAGGGGAATGGTCATGCACCGGGTCTTAACTGAGTTCGTACAGACACTCCGACGCTCCGGCCTCCGCGTGTCCAGCAGCGAAACACTGGACGGCCTTGTGGCTGCTGACATTGCAGGTATCGACGATCGCGAGCGAATGCGAGCCGCCTTACGCGCCGCCATGGTGAAGCGCAACCGCGACATCCCCACGTTCGATGCAATATTCGACCGCTTCTTCGGCCTTCAAGGCGAGCTGCCGTTACTCGGGCAGTCACTGTCCGGCCAGGGAGGACCAGGCGACGAGCGGTTCCCCCTGGACCAATCGGACCTGGAGCGGGCCATTCAACTGGCGCAGGAGGCCCTGGACGAACTGGGCCGGCAGATCAGTGACCTCACCGAGGCCCTGCTCCGGGGTGACATGCCCGAGGTGATGGCCAGGCTCGCCGCCGCCATGCAGGAGAGTCGCGCGTCGCAGATGGGCAACCCTCTGCAGCGCGGTCGCATGACGCAAGAGATTCTGAACCGTCTCGACTGGAGCCGCGTCGTGTCGGAAATGCAGGCCCTGATCCGGGCTTTGGCAGCCATGGGCGAGGATGAACTTGCCCAGCTCCTCCGGGGCCGGGCGCGCGACGTACAGGAGCTGTTCCCCCGCTGGGTGGCCGAAGAGGTCGCTTCGGGGTTTGACCGGCGCAATCCCGAGTGGCGTCCGCCCATTGGGCGGGCGCTGGCACAGAAGGACTTCTCCGAATTCACCGAGGCCGAGATCGAGGCCATGAGCCGGCAGGTGGACCTGCTGGCCCGAAAGCTGCGGGACGATCTCTCGCGCCGCCGACAGTCGGGCGGCCGCAAGCGCCTGGACGTGAGCCGGACGCTGCGGCGCAGCATGAAGACCGCCGGCGTGCCCATGGAGCTGATGTTCCGTGAGCCAAGACCCAGCCGGCTGCGCCTGGCCGTCCTGTGCGATGTCTCCTCGTCGGTCCGCAACGCGTCGCGATTCATGCTACAGCTCGTCTACAGCCTTCAGCAACAGCGAGGCCGGATTCGCAGCTTTGTCTTCATCAGCGACCTCACCGAAGTCTCCGATTTCTTCGAGCGCAACCCGCTGGATGCGGCGGTGCAGATGGCCCTGAGTGAGGCCGACATCCCGTATTGGGCTCACAGCAACTTTGGCCGGGCCTTTCGCATCTTCCTGGACGAATACGGCGACGCCATCAACACCCGGACGACGGTCCTCGTGCTGGGGGATGGGCGCAGCAACTTCCACGACCCGCAGCTTGATTCGCTGGCCACGATTCGGCAGCGGGCGCGCCGGCT